>NZ_JBRBZA010000072.1:0-78942 GCF_053493975.1 Thermomicrobium sp. | reverse complement strand
GAAACCGCGAACCGCCAGTTGCACGACTGCCTTGGTGGCCTGCAACGTCTCGGCTGACATGCTCGAGAGGCGGTGGATCCATCGCTGCGTCGCTTCCTCGAGTTCCTCGACCGGAACCACCTCGGTCACCAGACCCAGTCGCCAGGCCTCCTCGGCATCGATCAGCTCACCGCGGAAAACCAGCTCGATCAGTTTGCCGGGAGGCAGGAGACGCAACAAGGCGCGCGTCTCGCCGAGTCCGGGCATCACCCCGAGGCGACCGATCGGGAGCCCGAATCGTGCATCCTGCGCAGCCAGCCGAATGTCACAGGCCGCAGCCAGTTCCAGCCCACCCCCGACCGCCAGTCCCCTGATCACCGCGATGACCGGCTGCGGAGCGTCCTGGATCGCCGCGAGGGCTGCCGAGACGAGCCGATCGTAGGCGCGCGCTCGTGCCAGCCCAGTTCGCCGGGAGGGGAACTCGCCGATATCAGCGCCAGCACTGAACGCGCGCTCACCGGCTCCCCGAATCACGACCACACGCACTGACCGATCGCTGGCTAGCTGCCGTGCGATTTCGCGCAGTCCGCGCCACATCGCGGCCGAGAGCGCGTTATGTACCTCCGGGCGGTCGAGGACGATCTGCGCCACTGGCCCCGTTCGCTCGAACCTGATGCCGCTCATCGGACTGCTCGCTCCCTCGGACCGAGGACGATCGCTCCTTCCTCGGCCAAGCGCGTGATCGCCTGGTCATCGTAGCCGAGTTCCTGGAGCACTTCAGCGGTGTGCTCGGCCAGCAGTGGTGGCGCGCGTCGGATCACGGGAGGCGTGCGCGACAGTTCCACCGCCGGACCGACCAGCCGGATGGGACCTGCCAGCGCGTGCTCGATCGTCCGCACGATCCCGAGATGCTGGACCGGCTCGCTCTCCAGCGCTTGTCCCACGCTCCAGATCGGTCCGCACGCGACACCAGCGCGACTCAGGCGCTCCACCCAATTCGCCACATTGTCCGCCTGTAACGCTTCCTCGAGTGCCGCGTTGATCAGCGAGCGATTCGCCACACGGTCAGCATTGCTGCGGAACCGCGGATCATCGATCCACTCGGGGTGTCCGACCTCTTCCGCCAACCTTCTCCACATTTGCTCGTTGGCGATGGCGATGTTGAGGTACCCATCCCGTGCCCGGAAGGTGCCGTAGGGTGCGGCCACCGGATGGTCGTTCCCCTCGAGTCCCGGATCGCCGCCTCCAGCGAGGTACCGCCCTGCTTGAAAGGTCAGCACACCGATCACCGCGCCGAGCAACGAGGTATCCACGCGCTGACCGATCCCCCTGCGCTCGCGCTCGTAGAGTGCTGCCAGCACGCCATAGGTCGCGAACAAGGCGGCAAGAATATCGGCGATGGCGATTCCGACCCGCACCGGACCACTCTCCGGTTTGCCGGTCACGCTCATCAGCCCAGACATCCCTTGCGCGACCTGGTCGAAGGCGGGTCGATCGGCCCATGGCCCGCGTGGGCCATAGCCAGTGACCTGGCAATAGATCAGTCGAGGATTGCGCGACCGCAGCGCCGACTCGTCCAATCCCAACCGCTGCATGGCCGACGGCCGGAAGTTGGTGACCAAGACATCGGCGCGTGCGGCGAGTTCCTGTGCGAGACGTGTTCCTTCCGGATGCTTGAGATCGAGCACGACACTGCGCTTGTTCCGGTTGACCGACAAGAAATAGGGACTTTCCCCAGCCACGAACGGTGGACCGTAGCCGCGCGCGGGATCGCCCTGCGGTGGCTCGATCTTGATCACGTCGGCACCCAAATCGCCGAGCAGCATCGTGCAGAGTGGACTGGAGACAGCCTGTCCCAGCTCGATGACCGTGATGCCGTCCAGCGGCATCGGCTGCTCACGTTCTCGCTCCGGCGTCATCGGTACCTCCTTTCCCATCGACTTCGCCTCCCCGATCCTCCTCTTGGACGGTCACAGCCAGCCGGTACAGCTCGCGACGCGGTCGACCAGTCAGGCGAGCGAGTTCGCGAGCGATCTCCGCCGCCGAAAGACCTTTCGTCAGTCGCGCACGCACGAGCTCGACGAGCTGCCGCTCGTCCGCTCGGGGACGCTCGGGGCTCGCCGCGGCGATGACCAGAACGAACTCGCCGCGGGGCTCCTGCTGCTCGTAGTGGGCGGCGGCTTCCGCGAGCGTCGTCCGCCTCACCTCCTCGAAGCGTTTGGTCAACTCCCGGCAGACGGCGACCGGTCGGTCTCCGAGTACTTCCAAGGCGTCACGCAGGGTTTCTCGGAGTCGATGGGGGGCTTCGAAAACGACCAGCGGATACGGTAGGTCGCGCAGCATCGACAATCGCTCGCGGCGCTCCGAGCTGCGCCGAGGCAGGAAACCGGTGAAGACGAAGCCATCGCTTACGAGACCAGAAACCGCCACCGCAGCCGTCACTGCCGAAGGACCCGGCACGACGACCACTGGATATCCTGCCTCCGCAGCCGCACGAACCAGCTCGGCCCCCGGATCGGAGATCCCCGGCATCCCGGCATCGCTCACGACCGCGATGTCTCCTTCCCCCAGTGCGGCCAGGAGCTGCCGCACACGCGTCGGGCCGCTGTGGGCGTGGAAACTCACTACCGGTGTTTGGATTCCGTACCGTCCGAGCAGCTTACGGGCTTGTCGCGTATCTTCGGCCGCGATGAGACGCACTTCAGCGAGCACGCGGAGTGCTCGCACCGTGATGTCCTCGAGGTTCCCGATCGGTGTTCCCACCAGGTACAGCGTCCCCATTTGCCCGGCTGGCACGTCCCCACGTATGCTTAGTCGTACGGACGCTCGCGATGCGTCGCCACACGGAGAGGCCCCAAGGATGGACTCGTCCCGCGAGGCCAGAATGCAGTCCGGCTCATTGTACCGGAAATATCGTCCGCAGACCTTCGAGGAACTGGTCGGACAGGAAGCGATCGCACGCACGCTGCGCAATGCGGTCGCCCTCGACCGGGTGGCACACGCCTACCTGTTTTGTGGGCCGCGCGGAACCGGCAAGACGAGCACGGCGCGCCTGCTGGCGAAGGCGGTCAACTGCCTGGAGGCCGATCCCTGGCGACGCCCCTGCAACCGATGCGGCGCCTGTCGTTCCATCGCCACTGGGACGGCAGTCGACATCATCGAAATCGACGCGGCGTCCAACCGCGGAGTCGACGATATCCGCGATCTCCGCGAGAAGGTGAAGTATGCACCCGTCGAGCTGCGCACCAAGTTCTATATCATCGACGAAGCTCACCAATTGACGCGTGACGCCTTCAATGCGTTCCTCAAGACGCTGGAGGAGCCACCCCCGCACGTCGTCTTCGTTCTGGCGACGACCGAACCGGACAAGCTTCCGGAAACGGTTGCCTCGCGTTGTCAGCGTTTCGATTTCCGCCGCTTGCCGGTCGATCGAATGGTCGAGCGCCTCCGTGCCGTGTGCCGGCAAGAAGGTATCGAAGCACCCGACGACGTGCTCGCCCTGATCGCTCGCCGTGCGACGGGCAGTCTGCGCGATGCGCTCGGCCTCCTCGAGCGACTGGCCGTTTTTGCCAGCGAGGGTCAGCGCCAAACGGTCATCACGCTCGAGCTCGCGCGTCAACTGCTCGGTGGCAGCCGCGACGATCGACTGCTCGCTCTCTTGACGGCGATCGCTGACCGGGATGCCGGCCGGGCTCTCCGGCTGGTGGCAGAGGCGGCCGATGCGGGCGATGACTTGCACCAGCTCGGTCGCGAGTTGGTCCGTTTCGCGCGGACACTGCTGTACGTCCGGGCTGGTGGCAGCGATCCGCTCCTGCCCCCCGAGGCATCGGCGCTCGCTCAGCGCTTTTCGCTCGAGGAACTCGCGCTCGTTCTCCGTCGGCTGACTGGTCTCGACGCACCCCTTCCGCGATCCGGCATCGATCCCCAGCTCATCTTGGAACTTAGCCTGGTGGAGTCGATCCTCCTGCTCGAGGGGTCGCAGCGCGAGCACACTCCTGCACCTTCTGGTGTCCCTGCGGTACCGGCGATGACCGCGACACCGCCGCGTGTTCCCTCGGCGGCTCCACGCACAGCTCCTCCGCCGACGGCTCCTTCCCAACCAGCCGTTTCGCCGACGACCAGTCCAGCGGTCGACGGGGACGATGCCCTTCTCGAGCAGCTGCTCGCTCGCTGGGCTGCGATCCGGCGCGAACTTCGAGCTGTCAACAGTAAGGCGGCTGCGCTCCTGGCTGATGCTGAACCGCGCCTGATCCGCGGCGACGAGGTCGTCCTCGTCGCACCGTACGAGTTCCATCGCCGCCGTATCAACGAAGAGGCTGAGCTGCGACGAGTGATCGAACGGGTGCTGGCGAAGCATCTCGGCCGCGCCTGCCGCATCACGTGTCTCGCGCCGGAGGACGTGCCGCGGCCGATGTCCACGACGGTCGGTCAGCCACACGCCCCGGAAGATGAAACTGGCCCAAAAGGTCAGCTGGCGCCTGATTCCTCCGGAGATCAGCGACCGGTCACGCTGAGTCCGGAGGATCAGCGCCGCCTGGAGGCAGCCAAGGCGATCTTCGACGCAGTGGAGCAACTCTGAGGGGCCTTGCCGGTGGCTGCAACGGTCGCAGCGAGAAGGAGCGAGCGATGAGCGTTGCCCGCTTCCCGGACGGTTTCCTGTGGGGTACCGCGACTGCTGCCTACCAGATCGAAGGAGCAGTTCGCGAGGATGGTCGCGGGCCGTCGATCTGGGATACTTTCAGCCACACGCCCGGAAAGACCTATCGGGGGCAGACCGGCGATGTCGCTTGCGACCATTATCACCGCTGGCAAGATGATGTCCGGCTCCTGCGTGAACTCGGGGCTCCGGCCTATCGCTTCTCGATCGCCTGGCCGCGCGTCTTCCCAGTGGGAACGGGTGCTCCCAACGAGCGCGGGCTCGCCTTCTACGAGCGATTGGTCGATGCGCTGCTCGAGGCGGGCATCACGCCGTTCGTCACCCTCTATCACTGGGATCTACCGCAAGCGTTGCAAGATCGCGGCGGCTGGAGCGTACGCGCGACGGCCGAGGCATTCGCGCGCTATGCCGAGGTCGTCGCTCGTCGCCTCGGTGATCGGGTGCGCTACTGGATCACGCACAACGAGCCGTGGGTCGTTGCCTACGTGGGGCACTATCTCGGTGTCCACGCACCAGGCATTCAGGATCTTCCCACGGCGATCCGCGTCAGCCACGAACTCCTGGTCTCGCACGGGTTGGCGGTCCAGGCGATCCGCGCAGCCAGTTCTGCCGCAGCCGTCGGTATCACGCTGAATTTGTCGCCCGTCGAACCGGCGAGCGACCGACCGGACGATACCGCTGCTGCACGCCTCTTCGACGGTCTCCTCAATCGGTGGTTCCTCGATCCAGTATTCGGCCGCGGGTATCCGCTCGACGTACGCCAGCGCCTGGCTCCGTTCTTCGATCCACCGGACACCGATCTCCCGACCATCGCGCAGCCGCTCGATTTTCTGGGTATCAACTACTATGCACCGGCTTTCGTCCGGGCTGTTTCCCAGGAGCAGAACCCCTTGGGTTTGGCCCAGCTCGACCCGAAAGAGTTGGCTGACCGCGGCTACCAGCTCACCGATATGGGTTGGCCAGTCGTCCCGGAGGGACTCGAGCGCTTACTGATCCGGATCGATCGGGAGTATGCGCCGCCCGCGCTGTTCGTCACCGAGAACGGTGCCGCGTATCCCGATCAGCCCGTCGCCGGCCGCGTCCAGGATGAGCGACGGATCGCCTATCTCGCTGCCCACTTCGCTGCCGCTCACCGCGCCGTTCGGGCAGGTGTTCCCCTGAAGGGGTACTTCGTCTGGTCGCTTCTCGACAATTTCGAATGGGCGCACGGCTACAGCAAGCGCTTCGGTATCGTCTACGTCGATTACGAGAGCTTGGCCCGTCTTCCCAAAGCGAGCTTTGACTGGTACCGCGCTGTCGTCGCCCGCAACGCGCTCGCCGAGGCATGAGGCGGAACGTGGTACACTGCCGCCCGGCAGAGGGAGGTTGGCCGATGCGTTTGAGTCGCGAGATCGTCGACCATGTCGCGATGCTGGCGCGTCTCGGCTTGACCGAGGAAGAGCGCGAGCTGATGCGCGAGCAGCTCTCGTCGATCCTCGAGCACGTGAGTCGTATCCAGGAGCTCGATACCGAGGCGATCCCGCCCACGGCACAGGTCATCACGCTCCAGAATGTCTGGCGCGAGGACGACGTCCGGGCATCGCTGCCGGTGGAAGCTGTTCTGGCCAATGCTCCGGAGAGCGAAGACAGCTTCTTCCGCGTCCATGCGGTGCTCGAGCAGAGTTGAGGGGGCACGGTGACCAGCGAACTCGTTCGCCTGACTGCTGCGGAGGCCCGCGCGTTGCTCGATCGGCGCGAAATCAGCGCCCTGGAATTGCTCGAGGCACATCTCGCCCAGATCGAGCGACTGGAGCCGACGCTTCACGCCTTCATTACGGTCACGCCGGAACTGGCGCGCCGCCAAGCTCGGGCAGCTGATGAACGCCTGGCTCGTGGTGAGGGGGATCTCCTGACGGGTATACCGGTCGCCCTGAAGGACGTCCTCTGTACGGTCGATGCGCCGACGACAGCGGGGTCGCGCATTCTGCAAGGATTCCGCTCGCCCTACGATGCGACGGTGGTCGCTCGCCTGCGGGCACAGGATGCGGTGTTCGTCGGCAAAGCGAACACCGACGAGTTCGCCATGGGTTCCTCGACCGAAAACTCGGCCTACGGTCCGACCCGCAATCCCTGGGATCCGGACCGTGTTCCCGGCGGATCGAGCGGCGGTTCGGCGGCAGCCGTCGCTGCTGGCGAAGCCATGGTAGCCCTCGGGTCGGATACTGGTGGATCGATCCGGCAACCAGCGGGTTTCTGCGGTATCGTCGGGCTGAAACCGACGTATGGTCGAGTGTCCCGCTATGGGCTCGTCGCTTTCGCATCCAGCCTGGACCAGATCGGTCCCTTCGGCCGCACGGTCGTCGATGTGGCGATGCTGCTGCAGGTGATCGCTGGTCACGATCCAGCCGACTCGACATCGGTCCCTCTCCCGGTGCCCGATTACCGAGCGGCGCTGACCGGTGACATCCGTGGCCTGCGGATCGGTATCCCTGCCGAGTACCGAGTGCCCGGAATGGATCAGGCAGTCGAGCGCGTGATCGAGGATGCCTTGGCTCTCCTACAAGAGCTGGGAGCCGAGCTCGTTCCCGTGTCCTTGCCGCACACCGAATATGCCTTGGCGACGTACTACATCATCGCCCCCTCCGAGGCGAGCGCCAACCTGGCACGCTATGATGGCGTGAAGTATGGGTTGAGCTTGCCCGGCGAAACGCTCTTGGAGCGCTATCTCCGCACGCGCGGGGAGGGATTCGGGCCAGAAGTCAAGCGGCGCATCATGCTCGGCACCTACGCCTTGAGCGCCGGTTACTACGATGCCTATTACGTCAAAGCCCAAAAGGTGCGGACACTCATCAAACGCGACTTCGACGAAGCGTTCGCACGTGTCGACGTGATCGCGGCACCGACCTCACCGACGGTGGCTTTCCGTCTCGGCGAGCGCACGGCGGATCCCTTGCAGATGTACCTTTCCGATGTGTTCACCATCCCCGCGAACATGGCTGGCCTCCCAGCGATCGCGGTTCCCTGTGGTTTCGCGCACGACTTGCCCGTCAGTCTGCAGTTCATGGGCCGGCCATTCGACGAGCCCACGCTCTTGCGGGTCGCCCATGCCTACGAGCAGGCCACCGACTGGCATACCCGGTGGCCACCCCTCGCGTTCGAGGGCTGAGCGATGCACTGGATCGGTTCCTGGCTCCGCACCGCGGTGTTGGTCGCTCTCGGGTTCGCGATCGCGCTCTACTTCGTCGTGGCTTTCGGTCAACAAGCCTGGCGGGCCCGGCAACTCGAGCTGCAAGTGGCCGAACGCCGAGCTGCACTGACTCGACTCGTGACCGAGCGAGACGCACTGGCCCGCCAGCTGGCCGATCTTCAAGGGGAAAACTATCGCGCGTACGTCGAGCGGACAGCTCGACGCGAGTTGAACCTGACGTACCCCGGTGAAACGGTCCTCTTCGTCCAGTGGGAGCCAGCGTCTCCTGCCGCGAGTCCCGCACTGTCCACACCGACACCCATGCCTCAGCCGAATTGGGAACGCTGGCTCGAGATCCTGCGACTGCCTCGACCCTGAGTCGCTCAGGCCTCGGGGAGCGAAGCACGCTCGACCACGAGGGGTTGCTGGAGCACACCGTTGGCGAGCGCGAAGATCGCTGCTTGCGTCCGATCCTTCACTCCCAACTTGTCGAAAAGCAGGGAAAGCCGGTTTTTGACCGTACTCTCGGCGAGAGACAATGCTTCGGCGATCTCTTTGTTGGACAGTCCGGAGGCCACGAGTTGCAAGAGTTGCGTCTCACGACGGGTCAGCCGGACGCCGGTCTGCCCCTCATGGGGGACGCTCCAGCGCTGGACCTCGCGCAGGAGGATACCCCCGTAACGGGGACTGACGTACCGCTCACGACGCAGGACGGCTTCCACCGCTTCCATGAGTTCCTGCACGCTCGCTTCCGCACTCACCAACGCTTCAGCTCCAGCTCGGGCGAGGGTCAGGACGACATCGCTGTCGTTTCCCAATCCGTACACGACGAGCGGTGGTGCTGGTGATCCATCCGCAACTGCGAGACCCTGCGGCAGCCGCTTGATCGCGCGAACGAAGTGCGCGAGCCCTGGCCCGAATCCAGCGGAAATGAGGACGACGTCCGGTCGCTGCCATTCGAGTAAGCTCGCGAGACGGGCGAGTTCTCCCGCTTCGCCCAGCACGCGGAGCCGCCCCGCCGACTCCAGGTAATGGCGGAAACTTTGGCGGACCGCCGCGTGTGGGTCGCCGATGATCACGGTGGAAAGATCGGTTCGCCGCTTCGTTATCGCTTGCACGCCCACTGTCACCATCCGGACTTCGCGGCTCCAGCCGACACCGTCTCCGTCTGTCTTCGACGGCGCGATGGGCCATCGCCTCCATAGGACTTTGGCGCTATTTCCGCAGCCCGTATCGGCTAGCAGCATCGCAGACCCTGGTCGTGCGCTCGCTCCCGGACCCGTCTCCTCATCGCTCTGTCTCGGCATGCGAGGCGGGGAACCGCCCTCGTCGGTGGCCATGCGAGCGAGCGAGACGCCCGTTCCTCGCTCCGCTGACTCAGCCAGGCAGCCGAGCATTTCTCCCGTTCCCAGTTCCCATGACCGCTATCGAATGTCGGTGTCCAGCGGAACGCTTGCTGTCACGGTACCGGCATCGATCCGACGTGTGCTCCATCGCACACTCGACTGCACACCTCGTCTCGTCGCGTCCGGACCACGGCATCCGAGGAGAGACGGCGGTACGGGGGCGGACTGGACGAACGATCGTCGCCTCGAGTACCGTTCCGGCAAAGGGACTGGTGGTAGGGCATGTCCAGCGTCGAAGACGAGGCGTTTCTGGTAGCCAGGGCACGGACCGGCGATCGCGACGCGTTCGCCGAACTCGTCCGTCGCTACCAGCGACTCGTCTTCGCGGTCTCCTATCGCTTGCTCGGTGATCCTGACCTCGCCGACGACGTGGTGCAGGAGACCTTCATTCGGGCCTTCCTCTCGCTGGAGCGCTTCCGCGGCACCACGCTGCGTGCCTGGCTCCTGCGGATCGCGCACAACGCTGCGCTGGATCAGTTGCGGGCGATTGCGCGTCGCCGCACCGTCCCACTCGACCATGCGAGCGAGCAGGTTGCTTTCGATGTCCCCGAGTCGGGTATCGAACAGGCTGAGCTGCGCGCGGCGTTGGAAGCTGCCTTGGCTGCGCTTCCTGTCGAGCAACGAGCGGTCGTCGTGCTCGCCGATGTCGAAGGGTTGCCCTACGAGGAGATCGCGCAGGCACTCGGCCTTCCGCTCGGGACCGTCAAGTCGCGCTTGGCGCGTGCCCGCGTCCGCCTGCGCACCCTGCTGCAGTCCGATCCGCGCGCTCGGGAACTGTTGGAGCTGAGCGGTCGTCTCCCGGATAGAGCGGGTGAGTCGCCGGAACGCCTGACCGAAGGTGAGTGACGGTCTCGATGGCTGATCGCAGCAGCCACTTGGACGAAGAGCGACTCGCGCTCCTGGCGAGCGAGGAGCCGGACCCCGAAGAGGCGGCGCATCTCGCCCAGTGCGTGTTCTGTCGCCGCCGCTGGCAGGAGTATCGCGCCGTTCGCCAGGCTTTGCGCTCCTTGCCCGCACCGACGCTCCCACGCGACTTCGCGGCCGGGTTCGAGGACATCGAGTTCCTTCCCCGCGACCCGTGGTGGTGGCGATACCGAACCGCTCTCCGGGCTGGGACGCTCTTGGCCGCCACGCTCCTCGTGGTGCTTCTCTCGACGCTGCTCGTCCGACCGCTGATCCCACCCCGCGAGGAACCGAGCGCTGTGCCTGCTTCTTCACCGGTCGATCAGGTCGCGATGCTCGCCGAACCCTCGATGCGTGAACCGGGAGCTGGCGGTCCGTTCCTGCCGAGTCCGGAGGCGCTGGCCGGCACACCGGTCGCTCCACCCGATACCGATGCGAAAATAGCTCCAGGATCTGGCTCGGCTGCTCCTCTTCCGGCAGCGAGCGAGGCCGAGGCTGAGCCCTCCGATCTACTCTCGCTCGCGTCACCCATCAGTTGGCTCGCACTTGCCGTGCTCGCGCTGCTCGTGCTCGCTGGATTCGTTTTCGGATTTCTGCTCCCGGTCGTCCGCCCACGGCGCAAGCTGGTCATTCGTCGCTGAGCGGGAACCGAAACTGCCTCTCGCTCGTCATCCTCGTTGGAGACGTGAGGTGGAAAGGAGAGAGCGATGCCGAGAAACAGGGTTCCTTTGGTCGCCGTCCTCGGCCTTCTGGTGATCGTGGGCGCGGTGCTGAGCGGTACAGCCAGCGAGCGCCTACCGCAAGCTGCCGCGCAGGACACTGGAACGGCCCAACGTTCGATCAGCATTTTCGGTGAAGGCCGCGTGTCGCTCCCACCCGATACGGCCACGCTCACCCTGGGAGCGGAGGTTTTCGATCCCGATGCGGCGGCGGCTCAGCGTGAAGTCCAGCGTCGCATGGAGGCGATCCTATCGGTCTTCCGCCAGGCCGGTATACCGGAGAGCAAGGTCAAGACCGTGGTGTACAGCATGTCGGTCGAGCGGGACTGGAACCAGCCGACGACGCCGGTGATCGGTTACCGCGTGACGCATCTCGTCGAGGTGCAGGTGCAACCGGTCGAGCGGACCGGTGACCTCCTCGACCGCGCCGTCCAAGCTGGTGCCAATGCAGTGACCAATATCAGCTTTTCGGTTTCCAATCCAGCTGCGGCGCTCCGGCAAGCACGCGAGCTCGCGGTTCGCGATGCCCGCGAGAAGGCAGCTCAGCTCGCCCAGCTGACCGGTGTCGGCCTCGGTGCGCCGCTGCGCATCGTCGAGTCGACGAGTTCGCCACCAGTTCCGGTGCCAGCGGTCGGCGCGGGTGGTCCAGAAGCCAAGGCGGTTCCGGCCGGGGAAGCGACGATCGTCGTGACCGTCTCGATCGATTACGCGATCCAGTGACGCCTCGGTATGATCGAGACCGGCAGGGAGGTACCTCTTCCTTGCCGGTCTCCTGCATCTGCGCGAGACCGGCTCGCGGGGCGATAGTGGCGCGGAGCATGCGGACGACCCGGAGACAGTTCGTGATCGCTGGTCTCGCGGTATTAGGGCTGTCTGCTTGCCGGCCGATGCGCGGGCAACTCTCCCTGACGCCGGCCGAGCAGTATCCTGGTGGGCGACTCCTGATCGAGGCACCGGAACTGGCTGACCGGCTCAGGGAGCGCTCGCTCGTCGTCCTCGATGCCAGCCGGCTCCACGAGTACCATGCTGGGCATATTCCTGGGGCTCGTCACGTCTGGTGGCAAGATACGATGGAAATACACAACGAGATCTACGGCATGTTGGTCGGCGAGCCCCGACGGAGCGAGCTCGTCCGCCGTATCGGGCTCGATCCTGACGACGAAGTCGTCGTCTACGACTGCGGCGATGGCCGTGCTGCCTGCCGCTGGCTGTGGTTTTTGCACGCGATCGGCTTTCGGCGCGTACGCCTGCTTCACGGCGGTCTTCGGGCTTGGCTCGCGGCTGGTTACCCGACGACGCGTGCCCTCCCGCCGGAGTCGGAGCCCGGAACGTTTCAGCCCGAGCTCCGGTACGATGTGTTGGCCGAGCTACCGGACGTGCAGGTCGCACTCCACGATCCGGTATCCTGCCTCCTCGATAACCGAACCGATCGGGAGCGCCGCCAAACCTGGGGTGGTCGTCTCCGGCGCGGCCAAATCCCCGGCGCGGTCGCTGTGCCGTGGACGGCGCTCTTGGCGGGGGATCCTCCGCTCGCCTTCCGTCCACCGGACGAGCTGGCCGCACTCTACCGATCAGTCGGCGTCCAACCGGAGCAGCGGGTGATCGTCTACGGCTTGTCCAGTCCGCACGCGGCCATCAGCTATGTCTCGCTGCGTCTCCTCGACTATCCGAATGTCCGGATCTACGATGGATCGTGGGCCCAATGGGGGAGCCTGAACGACCTTCCGATCGAGCCAGTCGATGCCTCGAAGCCGTGATCGAGGATCCGGCTGGCTCCACGGTTCGGCACGTCTACGATGCGGTGACCGGCCAGTGGCGGACGTACCGCCATCCGGCCGCAGTCAGTCCGTGGCCAGCGAACTACGGGTATCTACCTGGCACGTACAATCCCAGCGATGACGATGCGCTGGACGTCATCGTCCTGTCCCGGGATCCGCTCCCGACCGGAACGCGGTTGCTGGTTCGCCCAGTGGGGCTCCTGCGTCGAGCGGATGGTGACGACAAGATCCTGGCAGTCGCTTGTGACGATCCAGCGTACGGTGCTGTCCAGCGGCTCTCGGACGTACCGGTGGACGCGATCGAACGGATTCTGCAGTGGTTCACCGAATGGGAGACCGCACCGGACATCGCTGACGAAGAAGCAGCGTGGGCCGCGATCCAGGCCGCGCGTCGTTCCTGAGGAGGAGATTGTCCATGGCTGCAGCGCTCACCGTGCTGGTTACTGGGGGAGCGGGCTACGTCGGTTCTTTTACGGTGCGCGCGCTCCAACAGGCTGGTCATGAGGTGGTCGTCTTCGACAACCTGCGGCAAGGGCATCGTTCAGCCGTCTGCGTTCCCCTGGTCGTCGGTGAGTTGATCGATCGCGAGGCCGTCGCGACCTGCTTCCGTCGTTGGCGCTTCGACGCCGTCATCCATCTCGCGGCGTACACGTCCGTGCGCGAGTCGGTCACCGATCCGAACAAGTACGTGGTCCACAATGTGGGCGGAACGATCGTCCTCCTGGAGGCCTGTCTCCGTCACGACGTTCCCTATGTGGTCTTTTCCTCTTCCTCGGAAGTGTACGGGGAGGCGCGTTACCTACCGCTCGACGAAGCGCATCCGACGGAGCCGACCAATCCGTATGGAGCGACCAAGCTGCAGGTCGAGCACTATCTGCGCTGGTACGACACAGCCTACGGCCTGCGCTCCATCAGCCTCCGCTACTTCAACGCAGCTGGTGCCGCGCTCGACGGCTCGATGGGCGAAGATCATCGACCCGAAGAACACTTGATTCCCAATGCGATCCGAGGGGCGCTCGGTCTGCAGCCGTTTCGTCTGACCTCCCCGCTCGTCGCGACACCGGATGGGACGACGATCCGGGATTACGTGCACGTGCTCGATCTCGCGGAGGCCCATGTGCTGGCGCTCGAGGCGCTCCGGCAGGGGCACCCGACCGACGTGATCAATCTCGGGAGCGGCGTCGGCTATTCCACGCGGCAGATCATCGAACTCGTCCAAGAACTGACCGGTGTGCGTTTCCCGGTCGAGCGCGGTGAGGCGCGCCCGGGCGAGCCGCCGATCAAGTACGCGAGCTACGCGAAGGCCGAACGTGTCCTCGGATGGCGCCCGCGGTATGGAATCGAGGAAATCATCGCTTCGGCGGTGCGTTGGCACACGCGCTTTCCGCACGGCTATCCGGACTGACGAGGTCGCAGAGCATGGGTGTCCGGCTCCTCCGCCTGGCGGTGCTCGGCTTCAAGAGCTTTGCCGATCCTGTCGAACTCGTCTTCGACCGGGGGATCACCGCCATCGTCGGCCCCAACGGCTCCGGCAAGTCGAACCTCGTTGAGGCCATCGCCTGGGTGCTCGGTGAACAAGCAGGCTCAGCTGTTCGCAGTCGCCGAGCAGACGATGTGATCTTCGCTGGTGGACCCGATCGCCCCTCGCTCGGTATGGCTGAGGTCACGCTGACATTGGAGCAGGACGAGGGCGAACTCGGGGTGCCGTTCCGCGAGGTGAGCGTGACCCGGCGCGTCTTCCGCGACGGGGAAACCCAATACCTCATCAACGGCTCGCGAGCGCGCCTGCGCGATGTCCTGCGTATCGCGGCGATCCTCCGCGCTGATTGGATCATCGCTCGGCAAGGGTCGGTCGATGACGTGCTCGACCAACGTCCGGCTGAGCGCCGGCAGTATCTGGAGCATGCGGCGGGGCTGTCCGCGCTCCGTCTGCGACAAGCGGAGGCTCGCCAGCAACTCGCCGAAGCCGAGCAGCATGCGCAGCGACTGGACGATCTGTTGCGCGAGTTGGAGCCGCATGTTCATGCGCTCGGCGAAGCCGCTCAGCGCGCACGAGAAGCGCTCGCCGTTCGTGCGAGCCTGCGCGAGGCTCTGCTCCAGCTCTACGCAGCCCGCTGGCGGCGCGCCCGTGAGGAGGAGGTACAGGCCCGCCGCGAACTCGGTCGTCTCGAGCCAGCCTTGCGTGCGGCAGAAGCCGATCGTGCTGCGCTCGCGGCTGAGCTGGAGCGGATCGAGCAGCAGCAGGCGACCGTGTTGGCCCAGCGCGACCAGCTCCGGCAGCTCCGTACCGAACGGGCAGCCCAAGCAGCGACTGCCCAGCACCGCTCGCAGGTCGCTCGTGAACGGATCGCTGCTCTCGGAAGACAGTTGGACGCGCTCGCTCACGACGTCGAAGAGCTCGAGCGAGAGTTACAGGCGACCGAGCAGGCGCTGGAGCATACCGACACGAGTTGGCAGGCGACCGCGCACGAATTGCGAGCGACCGAGGTTGCGCTCCGGGAACGAGATGCTGCTGCCGTGCAGCGGACACGCGAACTCTCGGCACTGCGCGAGCAGCTGCTCCGCATCGAGCACGAACGCGCGGAGCGCGTCACGGAACGTGAGCGGCTCGCGCGCACGCGAGCGGCCCTGCTGGCGACGCAGGAAGCGCGCCAGGCTGAACTCCAGCGCCTCGAAGCCGCGTACGCGGCACGTCTCCAGGAGCGCCAGCGACTCGACCAGGAACGCGTTCGCCTCGATGAGCAACGCGCTGCTCTCGCTGCGGATGTCCAAGCTATGCGGGTGGAAGTGGAACGGCAAGCGGGTCAGACCGAGCGCGCGCAGCAGGAACTCGAGCGCCGTGCCGAGGTGCTGCGCGAGCTGGAGCGCGAGGACGCTCTCGTCCGGGGCCGGCTGGAAACGCTCACGCATGCTCTGACGGGCGATCTAGTGGCCAGCGCAGCGAGGGCTGTGCTGGCAGCGGCACGCGAGGGAAAACTCTCCGGGATCGTCGGAACGCTCGGAACGTTGCTCGACGTTCCGGCCGAACTCGAAACCGCGATCGAAGCAGCGCTCGGCGGGCACCTTTCCGACATCGTCGTCGAGCAGTGGTCCGCTGCCGAGGCAGCGATCGCCTTTCTCAAAGCGACTAAGGCTGGACGAGCGACGTTCCACCCGCTGGATACGATCCGCTCGCTACCGGCTGGGCGCCGCCCACTCGTCGCTCGTGAACCGGGTGTCATCGGGGTCGCTGCTGACCTG
Source organism: Thermomicrobium sp. (assembly GCF_053493975.1). Taxonomy (NCBI): domain Bacteria; kingdom Pseudomonadati; phylum Thermomicrobiota; class Thermomicrobia; order Thermomicrobiales; family Thermomicrobiaceae; genus Thermomicrobium; species Thermomicrobium sp. The sequence continues at coordinate 63,094 of NZ_JBRBZA010000072.1, read as the reverse complement.
GTCAAGGCGCCACCAGTTCTGGTGTCGATCGTGGAGTCGCTTTTGGGGCGGGTACTCGTGGCCGACGATCTCGCGACTGCTCGGCGCTTGCTACCCCAGCTTCCTTCCGGCTGGGTCATCGTGACCCGCGACGGGGATTTGGTTCGCCCGACCGGTTCGGTCACCGGTGGGGCCATGCGTGGTCGGGAGCGCGGGCTCTTGGCGCTCGTTCGCCAGCAACGCGAGTTCGCTGCCCGGCAAGAACGACTCGCTGCGTCGCTCGAGGAAGCCCGGCAGCAGTTCCTCGCCGCACGAGACGCGGTCGAACGAGCGCGTCGCGCGCTGGAGTCGGTCCGCGAGCAGCTCCGGTCCCAGGAGACGAAGCTGGTGCAACTCGAGCACGAGTGGACGCAGTTGGTGCGCACCATTCGAGGGCTGGACGATGCGCTCGCTCGGGAAGCGGAGTCGATCGCTGCCGTGCGAGCTGCTCTGACTCGGGACGACGAGCAGGCTCGGGCACTGCGCACGCAGGAGGACGCGCTCCGCGTTGCTTTGGACGATCTCGAGCACCAGCGCGCTCAGGTTGCTGGCGCGATCGCTCGCCTGGACATGCCCGATCCGGAGCGCGAGCAGCTCGTGGAGCGGATCGCGACCTTGCGGGAGCGTGAGCGCGCGCTGGCGCGGGAGCGCAGCCAGCTCGCCCAGCGTCTCGGAGAACTGCGGCAGCGGTTGGCTGCACTGCATGCCCGATGGGATGAGCTCCGGTCAGAACACGCCCAGCTCCTGGTCGACGCAGAGCGCTCGGATGCGGAAGCGAAGCGGCTGGTACGCGAGGCGGCCGAACTGGAAGCCGAGGAGCGAGCACGGACGGTCGAGAGCGAACGGCTCGCCGAGCAGGCGAAAGCGTTGCGGACCGAATCGGCACGAGCCGAACAGCGTCTGCGCCAGCTCGCGCAGGAGAGCGCAGCAGCCCGTGCTGCCTTGGAGCGTGCCGAGCGCGCACTCCACTCGCTTCTCGAACAGGCAGCCTGGGAACTTGCCGATGGATCGTTCGCTGCAGAACTGGTCGAGCGACTCGAGCAGGCCAGCCGTGTGCAGCAGGATCCCCCGGAGCGTTGGGAACGACGCGTCGCCGAACTCCGCCGGCGCTGGCAGGAGTTGAGCCGGTTCGGAGAGGCCGCGATCGCCCAATACGAATCGGAACGGGAACGCTACGAATCGCTCCGCGCGCAACTCGAGGACGTGCAGGGAACGACGCAGGCATTGCGCAAGCTCCTCGCTGACCTGGACCGAGAGGTCGAGCGGGGTCTCGTGCATTCGTTGCGTGCGCTCGATCGTGCTTTTGCGAATACCTTCGCGGAGCTGTTCGGTGGCGGGCGAGCACGTCTCGTCGCCCGCGACGGTACCGGCTCCATCGAGGGGGTCGAGCTGGTCGTCCAACCAGCTGGCAAGCGTGTCCGCTCGGTCCAGCAGCTGAGCGGTGGTGAGCGGGCGCTGACGGCGATCGCGCTCCGTTTCGCACTCCTCGAGCTCGACCCGCTGCCGTTCTGCGTTCTGGACGAAGTCGATGCCGCGCTCGATGAGGCGAACGTCGCTCGTTTCCGAGGAGTGCTGGAACGGCTGGCGGAACGCACTCAGTTTCTCGTCATCACGCACAATCGGGTGACGATCGAGGCTGCCGGCACGCTCTACGGTGTCACGATGGGAGAGGACGGTGTCTCGCGCGTCGTGTCGCTGCGCCTCGCCGACTACGCGTGCGAGTGATCGTTCACGCCATGTCGAGCGGCCAGATCGGCCGGCGGATGAAGCGGAACGGTAGCCGACTCAGGTCGCTCCCCGTGATGCCTGGTCCTTCGACGAGGACGACTCGTTCGGCGATCGGCTCGAAGGCCGCGCGGAAGTGTCCCTTGCCTTTGAGCCCGATGACTCGTTGCTCGGTCGGCTCGATGCCATGCGAGCGGAAGACGTTCAGATCGATCGGTGACTCGGCTCGTTCCGTCACCAGCACATCGATCCCCTCGACGCGGAGCACGACGGTCCGACCGAGATCGACAGTTACGCCAGCGTGCATCGGCCCGGCGTTGACGTACCGGCCGTCGGAGAAAAGCTGAATCGTCCCGCGCACGAGGAGCGGAGGCCCATGAAGATCATCGGTCTTGCCACCGAGTTCGACCTCGACGGTGGCACCGATTCCTGCTCGGAAGCACTCGGCCACCACCTCCGGATCGCGCACTAGCGCGAGCGCGGCTGGCCTTGCTTGCTCCTTCAACAGGAAACGCAGAAGCTCGACGCTGTCGCCTGGACCACCTGTCCAGGGGTTGTCGGCGATATCGACGAGGACGAGGGGGCCGCGCTCGATGTGCCGGATGGCTTCGGCTGCCTCTTCCCAGGTCGCGACACCGCCGAGAAAGCCGTGGCGTAGGTCCCAGGCGAGGGCAGCCAGTTCTTCAGCTAGCTTCGCAGCCAGCGCGGGGTCGTTGTCGGTCGTCACCAGCACGCTCAACCCGGCTTCTGGAACGTCGGCTGGCGGGAATCCGCCAGCGATCGTCACGTCGAGAACGCGGGGATGGCGCTCCCATTCCTCAGCATGCTGCATGAGTGTCCGCATCGGTGGGCGATCGGTCGTCATACGCTGGGAAGTCGGCAGCATCGGCGGTTTGACCAGCACTGGTGTCGGGTGGATCGTGCGCTCCACCAAGCGGGCCAGTGCCAGGCCAGCCTGCCGACCACGCGCTCGCTGATCGACGTGCGGATAGGTGTGGTAGCCGATGAGCAAGTCGGCCTGTTCCACCATGAGTGGGCTGATGTTGGCATGGAGGTCGAGAACTACGACGATCGGGACGGATTGCCCGACCGTCGCGCGAATGCGGCGGAGCAGTTCGCCATCAGCGTCCTGGATGTGCTCGGCCACCATCGCACCGTGGAGCGAAAGCAGCACGCCATCGACCGGGGCTGCTGCCTCCAGGCGATCGATGAGTTCGCCGAGGAGCTCCTCGTAGGCGTCGCGCGTGACCAGACCGGCTGGCGTGATCCACACCGCGAGCAGCGGGACCAGCGTGAACGCCAGTTCGTCGGCGATATCGATGAACCCAGCCAGAACGGTCGCGGTATCCCGCGCACGAGTCACGACCGTCGAGTCACGGGCGATCCCGCATCGCTCGGCGAACGCGAGATCGACACGGGTGCGTGCGAACGCGTTCGTCTCGTGAGAGAGTTCGGCGATAGCGATGCGTGGGCGTCGCATGGTCCCTCAGCTCTGGAACGGCGGGAGCCCGAGCAGTGTGCGCGCTTCGCTCGGGGAAGCAGGCTCGCGACCGAGTTCGCGCGCGATGCGGACGATCCGCGCGACCAGCGGCGCGTTTCCTTCGGCGAGGACGCGGTAGGAGTAGTAAATATTGTCTTCCAATCCCGTGCGGACATGTCCACCCATCACGAGCGCTGCGACATTCATCGGGAGCTGGTGCCGGCCGATAGCGCAGACCGACCATAGCGAGCCGGCTGGGAGCTGGCGCACCATGTGCACGAGTTGGTCGACGGTCGCGGGCGCTCCACCGCGTACTCCGAGCACCATCTGGAACCAATACGGTGGTTGGATCAGTCCGCGCTCGATGAAGCGCTTGGCTGTCTCGATGAAACCGCTCTCGAAACACTCGATCTCCGGCTTGACGCCATGAGCCTGCATTTCGTGCGCGAGCGCCTCGAGAAAGGCTGGCGAATTTATGAAGACGCGGTCGCCGAAATTGAGCGAGCCAGCATCGAAGGAAGCGATCTCTGGTCGCAAGCGAACCGGAGCGATCCGCTCCTCGTCCGGAACGATCCCGGCTCCTCCACCGGTCGAGAAATTGAGGATGATGTCGCATCCCTGGGAACGGATCAGGTCACGCACTCGCGCGTACCGGACGGGATCGCTGCTGACGTGTCCCAGTTCGTCGCGCACGTGGATGTGCACGATCGCCGCGCCCTCGCGCCAGCATCGGACCGCTTCGGCAGCGATTTCCTCTTCGGTGATCGGGACATACGGGGTCTGCTCGCGTGTCGTCCAACTGCCGGTCGTCGCCACCGAGACGATCACTTTGTCCATCCTCGCCCCCTCCTCCGTTGTCGATCAGAGAGACACGCGCTCGAACCCGACCGTGCATGGCGGCCCTGGTGCCACCCAGATCGCCCGATGCGTGACGTCGATGACGAGCCCAGCGATCGTTCGGGACGCCCGATCAGTACCGGGTGCGACATGCTTGCAGATCGCGTGCGGTTGGTTGGCGTGATCGCGGAGGAGCTCCTGCAGGTTCGTCGAGCTGAGCTGTCCCCTGCCCAGCTCGAGTAGACGTTGCGCTCGATTCCTCCGCAGGATCGAGTCGAGCTTGTCTCCCTCCTCGAACTGCTGCAGCTGGGAGGCGAGGAGGTGGTTCGTGTGCGCGAGCGGCTGGTTCCCGGCGTAGAGCAGCGCGTGATGCCGACCAGTGACCTCGACGTCGTAAATCTCTCCATCGCTGGTCGCGATCAGATGATTGTTGCCATTGGCTCGTTCCGGGAGCCAGGTCGCCCGTAAGGCATCAGCCAAGGTCTGGGCACGGAGCACCTCACGATAGAGAAACAGCTTCGGTACGCCGATCCGGATATCGGTAGCAGTCAGGGCGTTACCAGTCGAACCGATACCTGCTTCGTTGACCCCTTGATAGAGGAAGAGCCCTCCATAGGCGAAAGCGACGAACGCTGGTTCATCGCTGGGGCGAGCGCGTACGACGTAGACCTGCTCGTGACGGCAGGGCAGGGCGTCCTCGTTATGGGCGAGGAGAACCGTGCCGTCGAGGCTGGCTGCTGCAGGAACAGCGACGCTCGTGCAACCTTCTTCGGCTCGCAGTCGTCGAGCGAGGAAGAGCGTCTCTTGCAGGCCATTGAGGCTCACCAATGCATCGATGTCGCACTCGGCGGCGCGCGCCAGCGCGTGGAGTTCCTCGGCTGTGCGGCTGAGGTTCCCCTCGAGATCGTCGCGGAACTGCCGAGCGAGTTCGAGCGCCTCATCCCAATCGATACCGCGCCGAGCGAGTTCCTGCCGGTGCCGGACGATCGCCTCGCCGAGGATCGGCCGGAGGGCGCGTCCGATCGCCTCGCCGATCGCAGCCGGGTTCCCGCTCGCTTCGATGACCAACAATCCCGGCATGGTTCACGCGTCCCCCGCCCGAGCCTGCTCGCGGGCACGCCGTGCCTGTGCTGGTTCCCAATAGGCCGGTTGTCGGCCGATCCGCTGTTGCCCACCCATGTAGGGGCGCAAGACAGCTGGAATCTCGATCGTCCCATCTGGCTGCTGGTAGTTTTCCATGATCGCGATGAGTGTCCGGGGAAGAGCGAGTCCCGATCCGTTGAGCGTGTGCACGAACTGCGGGCGTGCTCCCTCGCTCGGACGGTAGCGGATATTGGCCCGTCTGGCCTGGAAGTCGCGGAAGTTCGAGCAGGACGAGACCTCCAGCCACTCTTGGGAGCCGGGTGCCCAGACCTCGAGATCGAACTTCTTGGCTGCCGTGAAGGAAAGGTCACCAGTGCACATCTGGACGACACGGTAGGGAAGTTCCAACCGACGCAACACGTCTTCGGCATCAGCGACGAGTCGCTGGAGTTCCTCGTCGGAGCGATCCGGCTCGACGAATTTGACCATCTCCACCTTCTCGAACTGGTGGACGCGCTTGATGCCGCGTACATCGCGGCCGGCTGAAACTTTCTCCTTGCGGAAGCAGGGAGTAGCCGCGACGAGATAGATGGGGAGCGAACCCGGCGGGAGGATTTCGTCGCGGAAGAGATTGGTAACGGGCACCTCAGCGGTGGGAATCAGCCAGAGATCGGTTTCCTCGTCGTGATAGAGATTGTCCCCGAACTTCGGGAGATTTCCCGTACCGATCATCGCCTCGCGGCGGACCAGGAACGGCGGATAGACTTCCAGATACCCGTGCTCGTTGACGTGGAGATCGATCATCCAGGCGATGAGGGCGCGCTGGAGCCGCGCGAGATCACCGCGGAGCACGTAGAATCGGCTACCCGCGATCTTGACTCCGCGGGCGAAGTCGATCAGCCCGAGCTCCTCCGCCAGTTCCCAGTGCGGCTTGACCGGAAAGTCGAACAGCCGCGGCTCTCCCCAGTGACGCACGACGACGTTGCCGCTTTCATCGGGACCGACAGGGACATCGGGATCGGGTAGGTTGGGAACCTCCAAGAGCAGCGCCTGGAGCTGCTCTTCGATCGCGGCGAGTTCGCGGTCGAGTGCCTCGATCCGGTCGCCGAGTGCGCGCATCGCGACGATGGCTGCTTCCCGCTCTGGTCCAGCTGGTAACTGGCCGATCCGCTTGGACTCGGCGTTGCGTTGAGCCTTGAGCTGCTCGACTTCAGCGACCAGCTGACGACGTCGCTCGTCGAGTTCCAGGATCTCGTCGAGCGGAGCCTCGGTATTGAGCTTGCGCAAGGCCTCGCGCACCAGATCCGGATGCTCTCGGATCAGCCTCAGGTCGAGCATGTCTCCCCCTTCGGCAACGATTCGGGCGGGTCAGCTGCTCCCGCCTGACTGCTCGAGTTATCGACTGCGCTGACTCTTGACGTCAAGATCGGGGAGAAACTTCAGCCAGCTCTCGTGCACGGGTGAGCGCAACAGGCGCTGGATCGTGTAGTACCGGCTCGGCGGTGGTTCGAAGGGTGGGCGCAAGAGCTGCATGCGTGCCTCGGTGAGCGACTTGCCCCCCTTGCGGTGATTGCAGGCACGGCAGGCGCTGACGACGTTCTCCCAGGTGTGCGGACCACCGCGCGAGCGCGGGATCACGTGGTCGATGGTGAGGTCGTGGGTCCGTACGCCGCAGTACTGGCAGGTGAAGTTGTCGCGCAGAAAGACTTCGCGGCGGGTCAGCCGGACGCGAACCAGTGGCCGCTTGACGAGCGTGTAGAGGCGAATGACCGAGGGCGCGGGGAAACGGTGCTGGGCGGACGCGACTTCGTGGTCATAGGTTTCCAGGATTTCGGCTTTTCCAGCCAGCCAGAGCACGAGAGCACGCCGGACAGTCGCGACGTGGAGCGGCTCGTAGTTCTGGTTCAGCACGAGAACTGGGTGGTAGCCGTTCTGGGATGATCGATTGATACCCTCGGACTGGCCGTCCAGGGAGAGGTGGCCATTGTGGCGTTGGAGAGGGTCGTTATCGAGCACGTTCGCATCCCGTTCAGGCGAGTCTTCTGTGGAATCGACGCGCCCGCCGTTGCCGGTCAGCGCGCGCTGCGCCCATTCGAGGGTCGCCTTCAATGATACCGAGTCGCTGGGCTTGCTGACTACCTGTGTGGGTGTTGCGTGACGGCCTACCGCGAGAGCGACGCTACTGGCAAGACTCGGCGCAGGGCTTGGCCGGTATACGAGTGCTCGATTGCCGCGATCTCTTCTGGGGTACCAGTGGCGATCACGTATCCACCGGCAGCGCCGCCCTCCGGTCCGAGATCGATCACGTAGTCGGCGCACTTGATCACGTCCAGGTTGTGTTCGATCACGATCACCGTATTGCCGGCATCGGTGAGACGCTGGAGCACGTTGAGCAACCGCTCGATATCGGCGAAATGCAGGCCAGTCGTCGGTTCGTCCAGGATGTACAACGTCCGTCCAGTGGCACGCCGACTCAACTCGGTCGCCAACTTGACGCGCTGCGCTTCGCCACCGGAGAGCGTCGTGGCGGGCTGTCCGAGCTTGATGTATCCCAGGCCGACGTCCGAGAGGGTCTGGAGCTTGGCCCGGATCGCCGGGAAAGCCGAGAAGAACTCGAGTGCTTCGTCCACCGTCATCTCCAACACGTCAGCGATGCTCTTGCCGCGGTAGGTGATCTCGAGTGCCTCCCGGTTGTACCGCTTGCCATGGCAGACCTCGCAGGGAACATAGACATCAGGAAGGAACTGCATCGAGATCTGGATGACCCCCTGCCCTTCGCAAGCTTCGCACCGTCCTCCTTTGACGTTGAAGGAGAACCGGCCCGGTGCGTAGCCGCGTGCTTTGGCCTCGGGGAGCGAGGCGTAGAGTTCGCGGATCGGGGTGAAGACTCCGGTATAGGTCGCGGGATTGGAGCGTGGTGTCCGTCCGATCGGACTTTGGTCGATGTTGATCACTTTGTCGATGTGCTCGATCCCCTCGATCGCGTCATGGGCGCCCGGACGATCCTTCGCCCGGTAAAAGAGCTGGGCCAGCCGCCGGTAGAGGGTGTCGACGACGAGGGTGCTCTTTCCCGAGCCGGAAACGCCGGTGACGCAGATGAAGCAGCCGAGCGGAAAGGCGACATCGATGTTCTTCAGGTTGTTCTCACGAGCCCCCCGGACGACGAGCCACTGCCCATTGCCCGAGCGGCGCTGCTCCGGCACAGCGATCCGGCGGGCACCACTCAAATATTGGCCAGTCAGCGACTCGGGTGTCCGGATGATCACCTCGAGCGGGCCAGCCGCCACCACGCGCCCGCCGTGCTCGCCTGCTCCCGGACCGATATCGATGATCCAGTCAGCGGCCCGGATCGTCTCCTCGTCGTGCTCGACGACGATCACCGTATTCCCGAGGTCACGCAAGCGCAGGAGCGTCCGGATGAGCCGACCGTTATCGCGCGGATGCAGCCCGATACTCGGCTCGTCGAGGACGTAGAGGACTCCCATCAGCCGACTGCCGATCTGGGTCGCCAACCGAATGCGCTGCGCTTCGCCGCCGGAGAGCGTCGCGGTCGGCCGGTCGAGCGTGAGGTAATCGAGCCCGACGTCGACGAGAAAGCCGAGCCGCTCGCGGATCTCCTTGAGAATTTGCTGCGCGATGCGCCGCTCTCGCTCGGTAAGCGGCGTGCGCGCGTCGTCAGCCAGTTCGTCGAAGAAGCGGAGCGCCTCGCCGATCGAGAGCCGCGTCACCTCGACGATCGAGCGCCCGGCGACGGTCACCGCGCGGCTCTCCGGTCGGAGCCGGGATCCCCCGCATTCCGGGCAGGGATACGCTGCCATGTATTGCTCGATCTCGGCACGCACCGAATCGGAGTTGCTGCTCGCATAGCGACGGCGGAGACTCGGGATGACTCCCTCGAAGGTGACCCGGTAGGAGCGCTCCTGGCCGCTCTTCCCAGCATAGACCAGCGTGACGGTCCGACTGCCGTCGCCGTAGAGGATGAGCTGCTTGACTCGTTCAGGGAGTTCGCGCCAGGGGACATCGGTGCGGAAACCCTCGGCCCGTGCCAGTGCACGGAGGAGCGCCAGATACCAGGCGTTACTTTCCCGTCCCTCGCGGAACCATGGGGCGATCGCTCCCTCCTCGAGCGAACGGTCCGGGTCGGGAACGATGAGATCGGGGTCGAAATCGAGCTTGCTACCCAGCCCGTCGCAGGCGGGGCACGCGCCATGCGGGCTGTTGAAGGAGAAGCTCCGTGGCTCGAGTTCAGGCAAACTGATCCCACAATGGACGCAGGCGTTCTGCTCCGAAAAGACGATCGGCTCGCTCTCGAGCGGCTGTACCAGCGCGATTCCTCCGCCGAGCTTGACTGCCGTCTCCAACGCTTCGACGACGCGCAGGTGAAAGGCATGCGCTTCTTCCGGATCGCTGGTCCGGACGATCAAACGGTCGACGACGACCTCGATGCTGTGCCGCTTGGTCTTGGCCAGGGCGATCGGCTCGTCGAGATCGCGCAGCTCACCGTCGATCCGGACGCGCGTGAAACCGGCACGCCGCAACTCCTCGAGCACGCTCTGGTGTTCGCCCTTGCGGTCCCGGATGACCGGAGCGAGGACGAAGAGTCGCGTCCCTTCGGGCAATGCTTCCACCTGCTCGGCCATCTGCTGGACGGTTTGGGCCTGAATCGGGCGACCGCACTGTGGACAATGCGGCTTGCCGATCCGAGCGTAGAGCAACCGCAAGTAGTCGTAGATCTCGGTTTGCGTGCCGACCGTCGAGCGCGGATTGTGGCTGGCAGCCTTCTGATCGATCGAGATGGCTGGCGAGAGCCCTTCGATCTGGTCGACGTCCGGCTTCTCCATCAGACCGAGGAATTGCCGGGCATAGGCGGAGAGCGACTCGACGTAGCGTCGCTGTCCCTCGGCGTAGATCGTGTCGAAGGCGAGACTCGACTTTCCGGATCCGGACAAGCCGGTGATCACGACGAGCTTGTCGCGCGGTATTTCGACATCGATGTTCTTCAGATTGTGCTCGCGGGCACCGCGGACGATGATCTTGTCGCTGGCCATGAGACTCCCCTACCCGTGTCCGGACACGGGCACTCGACTATTGTAGCAACGACCCAGCCATCGTTGACTGCGGGTCACGGCGGCATGGAGGGGAGAAGGACGGTGCGCGCGTTCGTCGACCCGCGTCTCGCTCCGAGCGTCGCTTCCGGGACCCTCTCGGTTGCTACTGGACAGGCTCTCCGTGAGCCCCTGTTCGACCGGCGCGGCCGGCTCGTCACTCTCTTCGTCGCCGTGCTGGTCGCCGCCACCATCGCTCGCTCGATCGGCTGACTCGAACAGTATCGCCTCGCGGCGGGCGTCGCAGTGTCGCTCACCTTCGCGGCGACCAGTCCGGTCGCGATGACGAGCGTGTCGCTGGTACTTCTCGTGCCGATCGCCCGAACGCTCGCGTTGCGGGACGACTTGCCTCGACTGGTCGAGCAAATGGCGCAGCGACGGCCGCTCTGGCGCGACTTCCGCGCATCCTCTGCGGAACGAGCGCCGGTCGAGTCGCAGCTGGAGGCGATGACGAGCCAATGGCTCGCCGCGTTCGCTCGCCAGTTCGTGCTGCGTCTACACTGGGCGCTCGCGACTATGCCGGATCTGGTCACGCTCATGGCGCTGAGCAGCAGGCGGGTGATGCGGTGGCGTGCGCCCTTCGCGTCGCTGCGAGCAGCCGCGCCTCCCGCGCAGCACCTACTGCGGCGCGCCATCGTCGTGCATCGTGGAAGCCGGCTCGACGATGAGGCGGGGACGCGGCTGATGGTGATGAGCCTCCTCGGGGCAGCGACTGTGCTCGTGCTCGAGCCGCTCGGTGTCTCCTCGGTGCTTTTCCTCGGTCGCCTCGTGGCGCCAGGGGAGTTCGTGTCGCCGGTCGGACCGCGCTGCACGCCTCTGCGGCTCTTCGCGCTCGCGCTGCTGGCGGAGTGGCTGCCGCTCCTGGTGACGAGCGCGAGTTCGGTCCTGATCCAGCCTGCAAAAGGGCTCGTCATCGCTCCGTTCGTCGAGTGGGAGCGACTCGCTGGCCATTCCCGAGCAGCGCTGCTGGCCGTTCTGGCAGAGGCCGATCACGGGTGCGTCGCCGGTGCTGCGCTCGCGTTGCCGGTCGTCACCGTCTCGGATGTATCGTGGGACCGATCGGTGGAATCGCGGATGGTTTGCGGGCGAGCGATCAGCGAGAAGCCGGGGGTGCGGGGAGAAGCAGTGCGAAGACTCCTGCTGCCGCGCCGTGAGCGGCCGGGCGAGCACGTTCCGTGCCCGAAAACGCACTCCAGCCTGATCGGCCGAGCAGGAACGGAGCCAGGAGGATCGAGCGTGGCGAGCGAAAAGACGCTCCCGCCCGGGAGCGAGTGTCAGTTCGTCCCGGGCGGGAGCCCATGCACGTCGCGCTCAGGGAGTCCAGCTCATCGATTGCGTGACCGTGGGCTCGGTCGCGTCACAGCTGGCGTTCGTGTTCAAGTCCCAACAGACGGTGACGAGGGCCGACGTGTTGGTGCCCTTCACGAGCACGGTCGCGGCTCCGAACATGTTCGTGGAGGCGGGTGAGGTCGTGATGGTCAGGCCCGCCGGTCCCTGAACCAGGATCTGTTGGGCGGGCATCTGCACCCCGTCCTCATCGACCGTTTGGGCGACGAGGATCGTATCCACGCCGTTCTTGTTCGCGACCTTACCGAAGTCGACGCGGAGGGCGCGCTGTCCGGTCGCGACGTTGAAGGCGGCCGAGCCATCGGCTTGCACGTCGTAGTTGACGTTGTTGGTGATGGCGACGACCGGTCCACCTGCGGTCACGGCCACGCGCACCTGACCCTGGAAGTTGGCGGGGAGCGGCGCCTGACTCGGCGCGTAGATGGTCACGGCGCCGTTGGGCGCGATCCCCGGGACCGTGAAGGGCGAGGGGGGTTGCGGTGCGCCGCTCGCATCGGAGAAGTCGAGCGTGACCGTTGCGGCTGCCCCACCCACGTTGAAGAGCTGGATCCCGCTGTTGTCGTTGCTGCCGGAGCCGGCCTTCTGGAAGAGCGGGACACGGAGGAGCGGCATCGGGAGACCCGGTGTCAGGGTGAGCGGCCCATTGATCCCCATCGAGGTCAGCGCTTGTCCGACATCCGCGCCACCCCCGGTGTACTTGACGGCATCGACCGAGACGATGATCGGCTGGGTGCTGGTGATGACCGCCTGAGCGAGTTGACCGCCGCTCCCGCTGAGATAGTCGAAGTCCATCGAGTTGGAGGCGATCGGTCCCAGGCTCTTGGTGGTGATGAGGTTCCCGTTGGTTCCGTAGTAGTTGATCGTCACGGTCGCGGGGGCGCCGCCAGCGTTCGTCACTGCCAGGCCAGTGTTCCAATCGAAGTAGGCCTGGAAGACGAGCGGCACGTAGACCGTGCTGGTCAGGGCGCTCACCGGCAAAGCGAGGTTGGTGAGCGCCATGTTGACCGGGGCTCCCCAGGGCTGAGTCGGCTTGATCCGGTCGATGCTGGCGGTCAGCTGACACCCGACTCCTTCGATGCGCGCGGTGCCCAGCCAGTTGTTCGGGATGCCGGCCGCGACGAGGTCCAGGTTCCAGGTCGCGCCGGCAGCCACTGCCTGCGTGAGCGTGTGCGTCTGGGTGCCGCTCGGGTGCTGGTAGAGCTTGACGGTGACGGAGCAGAGCGTGTTGCCGACGTTGGTGACGTGCAGGACGGTCTTCCAACCGCTGTAGTTGGCCTGCGCGATCGGTGCGACCAGCGTGCTGCCGACCGCACTGGCCTGGCTCAGTCCGGCGTAGCCACTGACCATGAGGTGGGTGCTGCTCGTGCGACCGTTCGTCGAGGGGGCTGGGGCCATGAGCTTGACCGCCGCGCTCAGTCGGGCCGGGCGGCAGGGAAAGTCGTAGGCGACTTGCACGCTGTAGGCGCTGCCGCCAGCTGGCTCAGCTCCGCCTGGTGGAGCCCAGTTGATGTTCAGCGTCGTGCCGACTTGGGAGAAGGTATAGTCGGCCGGCGATGTGTAGAGCGTCGTTCCCTGGCTCACGACGACCTGGGCGACGTTGACGCCGCTCGGGATCGGTAACGCGATGGTATCGGCCGAGTTCGCTGGGGTGCCGCGCGTCCGCGTGAACTCCTGGACTGCCTGCGGTGCGCAGCCGCCTTGCTCCCGCCCCGTGAGCAAGAGGCCGCCACCAGGGTTGGTGCCGAAGAGTGTCCCCGCGGCCAAAGTCGTCGAGCCGTTGCCGAGCAGGTTGATGCTGGTGATCGGAGAACCATCCGCCTTGGCGATGTCGACGGTCACCGGGAAGCTGCTGGCGTTGGCGACGGTGACCGTTCCGTGCCAAGGGCCGGTACCCGCGAGCGTCTCGTTGTTCGGCAGATACGGGACGACGAGTCGCTCACCGATGTCCCAGAGGCTCGCTGTGGGGGCAGGGGCAGACCAGTTCGCGGTGACCGGAGCGCTCGAGGCCACGACTAGACCGAGCGCGAGCAGAACCACGCCGAAGCGTCTTCGCCAATGTCTCATGCTGTTGTCCCCCTTCTGCAGGCTACCGACCGTGCCGGACGAGGCGAGTGTAACACATCGTTCCTCACTGGCGGATCCCTCTCGACCGCTGTCCCCGGGGCGCGAGCCGGCCGGATCGTTTCCGGCTCTGTCGAAACAACGCGCGAGCCTGCCGACCGCTTACAGCCGGCAGGCTCGCCCGAGGTGCCCGGACCCTGTTCAGCGGACGAGCAGCAACATCGGCTGCTCCAGGAGCGTGCGCACTGTCTCGAGGAAGCGGGCAGCAGTGGCGCCGTCGGCGACGCGATGGTCGACCGAAAGGGTCAGGCGCATGCGGCGTACCGGCACTGGTTCCTCGCTTCCCTCACGATAGACCGGTTCGCGCAGGATGCTTCCCACCGCGAGGATCGCTGCCTGGGGCGGGTTGATGATCGCCGTGAAGTGCTCGACCAGCCCGAACATCCCGAGGTTGGAAATCGTGAAGGTACCTCCTTGATATTCCTCGGGACGCAAGCGTTCCTCGCGGGCGCGCGCGATCAGATCCTTGGTCAGTCGCGCGATCTCCGCGAGCGGCTTGCGGTCAGCGTCCGGCACGTAGGGTGCGATCAAGCCGTGCTCGGTCGCGACCGCGATGTTGATGTCGATGCGCTTATAGATGCGCAGCTGGCTCGGGGGGACGAAGCTCGCGTTCAGCATCGGAAAGTCGCGCAGTGCCAGCGCACAGGCTTTGATCAGGAGATCGGTCACCGAGACGCGTTCGTCCTCTGGGACCTGCGCGTTGATTTGCTCGCGCAGGGCGAGCAGCGTGTCGACCTCGGCGACGGTGGTGACGAAGAAGTGCGGCGCTTGCTGGAAGCTCTCGGCCATCCGGCGGGCGATCGTCTGCCGGATGCGAGAGAGTTCGATCACTTCGAACTCGGGCAATCCCGGCACCGGTGCAGCGGTCACTGTGGGTGCCGCCGCTGGTGCCGGAGCGGCTGAGGGTGGCGGCGGTGGAGGCGGTGCGGCGGCCGGAGCCGGCTGCTCCGGGGCCAACGGTGCGCGTGGTGCAGCGATGAGCGGTAAGATGTCCTCTTTGACGATGCGACCGCCAGGGCCGCTCCCGCGGATCTTGCTGAGGTCGATACCGTGCTCGGCAGCGAGCCGCCGGACGAGCGGAGAGGCGCGGACTCGTTCACCGGGTGCGATGGGAGCCTCCTCGAGCGGTGCGGCTTCCGGCGCTTTCGGTTCTGGTGCGGTGACGGTCGCTACCGCGGTGGCAGCGCCGACAGCCGCAGGGGCTGGTACAACCTCTTCTTCCACCTTCTCACCAGGCTCACCGATCAGGGCGATCGGTTGCCCGACCGGAATGGTCTCTCCCTCCTTGGCCAGGAGCTTCAGGATCACGCCCGAGGCGAACGACTCGATCTCCAGATTGACCTTGTCGGTCTCGATCTCGGCGATCGGTTCGCTGCGCTCGACACGATCTCCCTCATGCTTGAGCCAGCGGAGGATGGTGCCTTCTTTCATGTCATACCCCATCTGGGGCATGACGAGCGGTCGTGCCATGTCGTTTCCTCCGTCCCTAGGTGCCTGGCGCTACCGCGCGACCGGTGCGGGGAGCCGCTGATAGAGCACCTCCCGCACCGCCTCGATGACCTTGTCCTTGTTCGGGATGACCAGGCGTTCGAGATTACGCGCGTACGGCATCGGGACTTCGACACTCGCGACGCGCATGATCGGCGCGTCCAGGTAGTCGAGTGCCTGTTCCTGGACCGATGCAGCGATCTCGGCTCCGACGCCGAACGACTTCCAGCCTTCCTCCACGATCACCAGACGGTTCGTCTTCTGCACGGAGCGGACGATCGTCTCGATATCGAGCGGGCGCAGGACGCGCAGATCGATCACCTCGCACTCGATCCCCTCGCGGGCGAGTTCCTCGGCTGCACCGAGCGCTAGGTAGTAGCCGCGGAGCCAAGAGACGATGGTGACGTCGCGCCCTTCGCGCCGGACTTCGGCTCCCTCGAGCGGCAGGAGGAAGTCCTCCCCGTCGGGTACTTCACCGCGGTTACGGTAGATCAGTGAATGCTCGATGAAGATGACCGGATCGTTCCCGCGGATCGCGGCCTTGAGGAACCCCTTGGCGTCCTTCGGGACGGCCGGAGCGACGACTCGGAGCCCGGGAACATAGGCGAAGTAATTCTCGAAGAACTGCGAGTGCGTCGCACCGAGTTGGCCGAAACCCTCGGCGGTGCGCACGACTACCGGTGCGGTGAACTGCCCATTGAACATGTAGTAAATCTTGGCCAGGTGATTCACGATCTGGTCCAAGGCGAGCAGTGCGAAATTGACTGTCATCAGCTCGACGACCGGGCGGAGACCACCGATCGCGGCCCCGATCCCGAGCCCGACGATCCCCAGTTCGGCGATCGGTGTATCGCGGACCCGATCCGGCCCGAACTCCTGGAGGAAGCCGCGGGTGACGGCATAGGAGCCACCGTACGCGCCGATGTCTTCGCCCATGAGGAAGACGCGCTCGTCGCGGTACATCTCCTCGCGCAGCGCCTCGCGCAGCGCGTCGCGGTAGGTGATCTCTCGTGTCATCGTCGTCTCCATCCCTCTCTAGCGCACGGTGATCGGGTCGGCATACACGTACTGGGTGAGTGTCTCCGGGTCCGGTTCGGGGCTCTCGTCGGAGAAGCGTACGGCCTCGGCGACCGCCTCCTCGACTGCCTGGTCGAGCGCTGTCAGTTCCTCCGCGGTGGCGACATTGTGGGCGAGCAACTGTCGGCGGAAGCGCTCGATCGGATCCCGGTGACGTCGCCACTCTTCGGCCTCTTCTTTGGACCGATACGTCTCCGGATCGGCCATCGAGTGCCCACGGTAGCGATAGGTGAGAGCTTCGAGGAAGTAGGGGCCATTCCCGGACCGGCAATGCTCGAGCGCTCGCTTCGTCGCCTCGTAGACGGCGAGGACATCCTGGCCATCGACTCGCTCGGCGGGGATGTCGTAGGCGCAGGCTTTCCGGTACATCTCCCGCACGGCCGAGGCATACTGGACGGCGGTGCCCATGCCGTACTGGTTGTTCTCACAGAGGAACAGGACGGGAAGCTTCCACAGGGCAGCGAAGTTGAGTGCTTCGTGGAAGGCGCCGTTATTGGTCGCGCCATCGCCGAAGATCGCCACTGCGACGCGCCGCTGGTTCAAGTACTTGCTGGCCAAGCCGAGCCCAGCCGCGATCGGCAGGAGGCCAGCCACGATCGCGTAGCCACCCCAGAAGTGCTTGGATGCATCGGCGAAATGCATCGAGCCACCGCGCCCGCCGACCAGACCGGTCGCTTTGCCGAAGAGTTCTGCCATGCAACGGCGCGGATCGAGACCGAGCGCCAGCGCGTAGCCATGGTCGCGGTAATGCGTCACCAGGTGATCGTCCGGATCCATGGCACGGATCGCGCCGACTGCGACCGCTTCCTCCCCGATATAGAGGTGCAAGAAGCCCGCGATCTTGCCGAGCGCGTATTGTTCCGCTGCGACCTCCTCGAAGCGCCGGATCAGCACCATCAGGCGGTACATCTCGAGAAGCTCGCTCTTGGAGAGCGCTACCCCGGGCAGCTGACCATCGACTGTGCTGGTCATCGCATCCCTCCTGTCTTGCGCCTGCCTGGTCGCGACTGGCCCGGCCTCCCTGACCGGTTCCACTCCGTCGTGGTCGTCGCGACCGCTCGGCTCGGTGTCCCGGCACAACCTTGGCTTATGATACTCCAGGGCCGAGCTTATACCCAATCTGCCGGAGGAAACTCATCCGCTTGGCGATGTCCTCTTCTCCCTCGATGCCGAGCGGCTTGAAGCCATCGGCGACTCCGAGGACGGCTCGCTGCTCACCCAGGTCGGCCAGCACGACCGTGACCGGGTTGGCGGTGGCACAGAAGATCGTGCACACCTCGACCACGTTGCGAACGGCCGGTAAAACGTTGATCGGATACGCGTTGCCGAGCATGATCAGGAAGCAGTGTCCAGCCGCGATGTTCAAGACATTGCGCCGCGCCAGCTCGGTCAACTCCGGATCGGTTCCGCTCCAGCGGACCAAGCGGGGTCCCGATGCTTCGCTGAAGGCGAGCCCGAACTTGATCCCGGGTACCGCATTGACCAACGCCTCGTGCAAGTCTTCCACCGTCTTGATGAAATGACTGTGCCCGAAGATCACGTTCACGTGGTCCGGCTTCTCGATGGGCACGGTCACCAGCTCGATCGGCATCGTCCGCCTCCTTTCCATCGCTCGCAGTCCTCGAGACACGGGTACCGCGCGCCCCTTCCTGTCACTGTCCCGGAGGTCCCGGAGTGTCTGGTCGATCTGGATGAGTGGGTCGTCGTTGGGCGAGGAAGTGATCCCCATCTCGGCAACGAGCTCCATGAGTTCGACCAGTTCGTTTCCCGTCCCGACCAGGTTCGCCCACGACTGTCTTTCCTCGGTCGACGAGTTCTCCAGTGAGGATATCGATTCGTCCACCATAGCCCACGACGCGAGAGGCGACGCCGCGGCACGTCATCGTCGATCCTCGCTGGCGTCTGGATCCTCTGCTGACGACGTCCAGGGGAACCGCTGCACCCTGCCTTCCCGAGCTGTGCCGATCGTCACTGGTCGGCTCGACGTCAGCTCGCTCCGTCGAGCCTGCGCGGAGGTCCTGGGCGTCATCACGGGTCTGCTCGGGGCGATGGACAACGATACTGTGGACCAGGGCCAGCACGTGCGGGATCGGAAACGAGCTCTGCCCGAGCCCACCGAAGCCGATGGGCACGCCGGTGTCGCCCGATTCGAGCCAGGAGCGCACCCGCTTGACCACACGGTAGGCAGTCGGTCCGGCATCGGTATGAGGCGCCGCCGCACGCGGTGACAGTCCTTCTGGTATCCGCACGAGAGTCCGCTCCTTCGTCAAAAGATGATCGGCGAGTTCCCCGTCGCACGTGAGTGCTGGAAAGCATCCCGCTCGCAGACCATGTCTTAGCCAAGTCGGCGAGCTCGGGAGGTGCCATCGGTGATCGGTGGAGAGACGACGAGTGGAGCACCGGGGCGGACGCGTCGCACCGCGGCGCTGAACGCGACGACGAAACCGGCATGCTCGTGCCCAGGAATGAACGGGAGTTCGACCAGAATCCGGTCGGTGAACTGGCTGTCGATGATAGGGAGATTCGTGCGACACGCCCCAGCACCGTCGATCGTCACGACTCCTTCGCCCGGGTGCGCTGATGGTTGGATCCGGCATGTCCTCCCGGATCGAGCACGCTCGTGCTTCGAGCGTCTTGTCATATCGGTGCGAGCGCGCAGCGCGCATCAGCTTTACCATATCCTTACGCAGCACTCGTGTTCCGGTGCGCTCATGATCCTAGCACGCTCGCTGGTGACCGTCGAACGCTGCCTATCCAGGTCACTGCCGCCATATGCCCGATCAGGAGCGGTGCAGGGTGGCCTGCATTGCCTGTCAGTGTCCCGCGGGCTATCCTCGTCTGCTCGTCGTGTTGGGCTGGGGGAGCGAGGAGGTGCCTCGTGTCGGGAGAGCGAGCATCGTGCTGGCGGCGTCGCGCCAAGATCGTGGCAACGATCGGGCCGGCATCCTGGAGTCCGCAGATGTTGGACCAGCTGATCGCCGCTGGAGTCGATGTCTTTCGGGTGAACGCAGCACACAATTCGCCAGAGGAACGCCGGCCCATCGTAGCTGACTTGCGGGCCGCTGCTGACCGGGCAGGGCGACCGATCGCCATCCTGCAGGATTTGGCGAGTTGGAAGCCACGGACTGGTCCGCTGGAGGGTGATTCATTCCGACTGATTCGCGATACGCGTGTGCGGATCGTTGCGGGCACTGAGCCGCTCTCGCCGGAGCGGCTCAGTATCGACGATGCCGAACTGGTCGCTCAGCTGCAGCCCGGACATCGGATCCTGATCAGCGACGGGTTGATCGAGCTGGTCGTGGAGTCGCGCGTGGGGGACGAGCTGCTGGCTCGTGTCCTGCGCGGTGGCCAGATCCGGGGGCGACAGGGAGTTGCTGTGCCAGGAGTCCCTGGCCGTCCTTTCCGATTGAGCGAGCGCGATCGAGCCGATATCGCCTTCGCTGCCGAGCACCAGCTGGAGTACATCGGTGTGAGCTTCGTCACTGGGCCGGATGATCTCCGGTCGGTACGAGCGATCCTGCGCGAGTGCGGTGGGCGCGCTCGGCTCGTCGCGAAAATCGAGCGCCCCGAGGCTCTGACAGCGATCCGCGAGATCGCACGCGAGAGCGACGCTGTCATGGTCGCTCGGGGCGATCTCGGTGTTCAGCTGCCGCCAGAGGAAGTGCCCATCGCGCAAAAGCGGATCATCCGCGTCGCCCGTGCGTTCGGTATTCCCAGCATCATCGCCACGCAGATGCTGGAATCGATGACGACGCAGCCGATCCCGACTCGCGCGGAGGTCAGCGACGTGGCGAATGCCGTTCTCGAGGGAGCCGACGCTCTGATGCTCAGTGCGGAAACCGCGACTGGCCAGTATCCGATCGAGGCGGTCGCGATGATGCATCGCATCATCGTCGCCACCGAGCAGCAGCTGACCCCTGCACCGGTTCCCGAAGAAGAAGAGCCCACGACGATCGCGGCGACCATCGCGCGTACCGCCACCGATCTCGCTCGGCGTTGGCGAGCGGTTCGCACGATCGTGGCGATCACGCGAAGTGGGTTTACTGCCCGGGAAGTGGCTCGTGAGCGACCAGCCGCACCGATCGTCGCAGTGACTTGCGATCCCATGGTTGCCCGACAACTCTCCCTGGTTTGGGGGGTTACGTCGCTGGCGCTTCCTTCGTTCGCCGAGACCAGTGAGGAGCTGATCGAGCAGGCAGCAGGGGCAGCGCGTGCGAGCGGGCTGGTCAGGAGCGGTGATCATGCTGTCTTCATCACGAGTCTCCGCTATTTTCCCGAACCCGGCCACGCCGATACGCTCCATCTCCGCCAACTCTGAACTGCTACCGCGCGAGCAGCTCGGGGTGATCGCGCCGATGCACTCCGGCCTCGCGAGTCCGGAGAGTCGCGCCGCTCTCGCCGCGTGCCGGGAAGGCTGGGCATCAGCCGAGTGATCCTGCCAGAGCCTGACGGGCTTGGGCGCGCGAGCACTCGGTGGTACTCTCCGGGCGCACGGAGTCCCCGACGAGGCCTGACCGGGGACGAGCGACGCTGCGCCTCGCGAATGCCTTCCCGTTGTGGCGTTGCTTTCTCGACCTTTCTCGCTGCGGAAGCTGGGCATGCGGGCGCAGCAGCAGCGTGGATGGGCGCTGTCGAATATGCTGGGCGCTCCCTATTGACGGCATGATCGCGGTATGGTACGCCTACACGCGGCTGCAGCTTTGCGCAGTAGCCGTCGCGACGGCGATTGGAAGGGGATTTCGGGACAAGCGACACAGGAGAGGAGTGGGGACAGCGCGAAGCGTCGGACACGCTGCTCGGAATCGGTATCAGGCTCGGCGACAAGCGTGGCAGTGACCCACATCCATCGGAGGAGACAGCATGGAGCGCTTCTTCAGCAAACTGGATTTGCGTGAAATCAAGATCGGGACCGAAGCGAGTTTCCCGCCCGAGGAGGAGGCGAATCAGGGGCCGGTGCGCTCGAGCGCGCAAGGGAGTAGTGGGCAGCGTCCGCGCCGCAGCGAAGTGCTCAAGGTTTCGGCTCGCTCGCGCCCGAGTGCCGTCGCTGGTGCGATCGCTGGTGTCGTCCGTGAAGTCGGGCGTGCTGAAGTGCAGGCGATCGGTGCTGGCGCGGCCAACCAGGCGATCAAGGCGGTGGCGATCGCCCGCGATTACCTGGCGGAATCCGGTATCGATGCGGTCTGTCTTCCCTCGTTCATCACGGTGACGATCGGGAACGAGGATCGCACCGCGATCCGCTTGATCGTCGAACCGCGCTGAGAACTCGCTGCCCCCAGTCACTCCTGACTGGGGGCAGTTCGTTTTCCCGCTCATGGGTTCGATCGACCTTCACACGCACACGACCGCGTCGGACGGCAGCCTCTCGCCCGAGGATCTCGTCGAGCTTGCCGCGCTGCGCGGTATCGAAGTGCTCGGGATCACCGATCACGATACGGTCGCTGGTCTTCCGGCTGCCCAATCCGCGGCTGCTCATCGTGGTGTGCATATCGTTCCGGGCATCGAGCTGAGCACAGCGGTCGAAACAGGCGAAGTCCATATCCTCGGTTATTTCATCGATCCAGCGGATCCGGTGCTCCAGGCGCATCTGGCGTCGCTCGCTGCCGCGCGTCGGGAGCGCGCTCAGCGGATGGTCGAGCGACTCCGCCACCTCGGCCTTCCCGTGACGATCGGAGATCTCGAAGCGATCGCCCGAGGGGGAACCATCACCCGCGCTCACGCAGCGCGCTTGCTCGTCGCGCGAGGGTTCGCGGGATCGATCGACGAGGCGTTCGAGCGGTTCTTGGGGCGCAACCGACCGGCGTATGTGCCCCGCACGTATCCCTCTCCTCGGCGTGCCGTCGAGATCGTACTGGCTGCCGGGGGCGCTCCGGTGCTCGCTCATCCGCTGAGTGTCGGCGATCCGGAGACGATTTTGGAGGAACTCGTGCCGGTCGGGCTCGTAGGGTTGGAAGCCTGGTATGCCGAGTATGCGCCGGAAATCCAACGAGAACTCGTTGCGTTAGCTGTGCGCTGGGGATTGATCCCGACGGGCGGAAGCGATTACCACGGACCCGGGTTCCGAGCCGAACGCGAACTCGGGAGTGTCGATGTCCCTCGCCAGTCGGTGGACATGCTGGCAGCACGGGCTCGCTCGGGTCGTGGAGGTGCTGCTACACTGCCTGAGCAGTGAGAGTCGGTGCCAGCGAGCGATGGTGCGGGCGCGATGGTCGTGGTCGGATCTTCGCGAGAAACCACCGAAGCGGAAACGGCTGGTGAAGCGGGGGCTCGTTCCCCAGCTGACCGGCGGCGCATGCGCGCTGAACGGGCGCGGGGGCCGCTCGGCCGTCTCTTCCGATATGCTGGTCTCTCGATCGGCGCGCTCCTAGGCTGGTCGTTCGGCGGCTTCCTCGCTGCGCGTCCAGAACTAGTCGTGGTGACGCAGTTCTTTCTCGCCTCGGTCCTCGCTGCACTCGGTTTTCTGGTGACACCTTATCTTCTGTTCGATCTCTCGGATGCGATCTGGGCGCGCTTGCGTGCGTTGACGATCGATGCCCTGATCGCTGGCGGGATCGGTGCCTTCGCTGGCGGAGTGTTCGGGCTGTTGTTGGCCTGGCCGTTGGCGCTCCTGCCTCGCCCCGCCGGGCAACTGATCCCCCCGGCTGTGGCCCTGCTGGCCATGCTGGTCGGAGCAGCGCTGGTGAGCAGCCGGCGCCGCGAGTTGATGGAGGTCATGGGGCTCCGTTCCCAGCGGCCGGGCCTCGCCCTCGTCCTCGATACCAGCGCGTTGATCGACGGGCGGATCGGGGAATTCGTCCGGCTTGCCGTACCCGATGCGCAGCTTCTCGTCCCGGAAGAAGTCGTGCGGGAACTCCATCGGCTGGCTGAGCACAGCGACTCTTCCCGACGAGCGCGTGGCCGGCGTGGTCTCGAGCTTCTGCGGCGCTTGCGTGAGGAGTTCGGTTCCCAGTTCGTGGTAGTTCCTAAGCGCGTTCCCGAAACGGAAGCGGACGATGCAGTCGTCGACTGCTGCCGAGAGTTCGCCGGTCGGCTGGTGACCTGCGATCAGCGTCTGGCGGACGTGGCTCGTGTCCAGGGACTCGTGGTGTGGAATCCTCATCAGCTGGCAGAAGCACTCCGCAGTCCGGTCCACGTGGGGGATCGCCTCGTCCTTCACCTGAGTGGCCCGGGACGCGAGCCGCAGCAGGCGATCGGCTATCTGGATGATGGGACACTGGTCGTCGTCGAGGAAGCACGATCGCGCATCGGCCAGGACGTGCCGGTCGAAGTCATGCGGATCCTGCGTACACCGGCCGGACGTCTGGTCTTCGCGCAGTTGGTCGCGCAGAGCGAGTCCTGATGACGTGCAGTGCGGTCGTTCCTTCGGCGGGGCGAGGTCAACGACTCGGCGGGCGCGAGAAAGCACTGCTCCCCCTGGCTGGTCGTCCTGCCTTGGCCTGGGTCTTGGAGGCACTGAGTGCTTCCGGTGTCATCGCGGAGATCATCGTCGTGGCCAGCGAGGCGAACCGGGAAGCGGTCGAGTCGTTGTGCACTGTGCTCGGGCTGTCGCTTCCTGTCCAGGTCGTGATCGGTGGGGCTGAGCGTGCCCTCTCGGTTCGAGCGGGAGTGGAGCGTGTACCGGACGACAGACGGTATGTGCTGATCCATGATGCTGCTCGGCCGCTCGTGACACCCGAACTCGTCCAGCGAGCCGTCGTGGCGGCGCAGCGACACGGTGCAGCGGTCGCAGCGATCCCGGTGACCGACACGATCAAGCAGGTGGCCAGTGATGGGCGAGTCGTGACGACCCCGGAACGCGCGACGCTGGTAGCGGCGCAAACGCCACAAGTCTTTCGGTTGGACTGGCTTCGCGAAGCGTACCGCCGGGCTGGCGCGCAGTGGGTGACCGTCACGGACGAAGCGATGCTGCTCGAACGTGCTGGTTTTCCAGTATTTATCTTTCCGGGCGATCCCGAGAATCTCAAGCTGACGACGCCGCTCGACGTGGCGATCGCCGAGCTGATCCTCGAGCGTAGGATGCGGGGGAACGCATGATGCGAGTCGGTTTGGGGTACGACGTCCATCCCCTCGTGCCGGGGCGGCGGCTGGTGCTGGGTGGTGTCGAGATCCCGGGAACGGTCGGCCTTGCTGGGCACTCGGATGCCGATGTCTTGGCTCATGCGATCGGCGATGCGCTGCTGGGGGCGGCTGGACTCGGTGATCTGGGAACGCATTTCCCGTCGGACGACGAGCGGTGGCGGGATGCCTCCAGTCTCGAGCTCCTCCGCCGCATTCGGGAGGCGGTCAGCCGAGCTGGCTGGCGCGTGGTCTTTGTCGATGCGACGGTCATCGCCGAGTTTCCCCGCATCGCACCCTTTCGGGAGCGAATGCGCGAGCGGTTGGCGACGGCGTTGTCCCTCACAGTCGAGCAGATCAGCGTGAAAGCGACGACGAACGAGCGACTCGGATTCATCGGGCGCGGTGAAGGGATCGCTGCACTGGCGGTGGCGACGCTCCAGCGCAGTGTCCAGGAACGCGACTCCGATCCGGACGGGAGGTAACGGCAGTGCGGGTTCTCCTCCAGCGAGTGAGCGAAGCCAGTGTCACGGTGGACGGAGCAGTGGTGAGTTCGATCGGCCAGGGAGTCCTGCTCTTGGTCGGAGTGCGGCGTGGTGACGACCGGGCGACGGCTGAGTGGTTAGCGCAAAAAGTCGCGCACTTGCGGATCTTCGAGGACGCAGCCGGCAAAATGAACCGCTCGCTTCTCGACATCGGTGGCAGTGCGTTGGTCGTCTCGCAGTTCACGCTCTATGCCGATGTGCGCAAGGGACGTCGGCCGAGCTTCATCGAGGCGGCCCCGCCGAACGAGGCGCGACCGCTCGTCGATGCCTTCGCGGAGACGCTGCGGGCACTCGGTGTGCCAGTCGAGACCGGTGTGTTCGGTGCGCACATGGACGTCGCGCTCGTCAACGATGGGCCGGTCACGATCTGGCTGGACAGTGCGGAACTCCGTGGAGGCTCCCTCGATTAGGACTTCTGGGGCTCTTGTCGATCCGTATCCGGTGTTACACTCGCTCCCAGAGGATCGTGTGCGAACGGAGAAGCTTCGGTGTACTGCCCACAGTGTGGACAGCGGATCGGTGAGCAACGTGGCACCTGTCCCATCTGTGGTGCTGCGATCCGTGAACCGGTCGCCGGTACGGCAGTGTGTTCCAGCTGTGGAGCGTTGCGTGCTCCCGAGGATACCTATTGCCGCCAGTGTGGAATCCTCCTTCCCTTCGATCTGAGTGCGCTCGAGCAGCTCGAACAGGCTCCGGGGGAGTCGCTCGGTGATGTGCCGATTCCCGAGTGGCTTCGGGCAGAGGAACCGGGAACTCCAGGAAGCGAGCTCCAGTTGCTGAGCGATTTGGATCTGCCGGAGTGGTTGCGGGAGCCGACCGAGTCGGCAGCGGAAGCGCCACCTTTGCCGACGACTTCGGCGTTCGTCGTGCCGCCAGTGGTACTCGCCTGGTCGCAGCCGATCGCGAGCGAAACGGCCGATCCTTCGCTTTTCGAGCCGCTTCCACCCCTGCTCTTGCCGATCGCGCCGGCACTCGGTGGGGTCGCTGTTGCGGCTGCTGAGCCTGCCGAAGATCGTCGCCTGGTACGAATCGCTCTGCTCCTGGCACTGGCAGTCTTGATCGGTGTGGTCTTGTACATCTTGTGGCAGAGCCGGTAGCGCGCCCGTGAGGTAGTGAGGAGAGCGCGCATGCACAGTGCTGTAGCGATCTCCTGCAGTCAGGGGATGACGCGGGTCGTGCTGGCCGACCGCGTCGAGGGTGAGCCACGACTGCTCGGAACGGTGGCGGTTCCTGGCCGGGATGTCGAGACAGGACTGGCGTTCGCCGAAGAGCGCTTCGGTCGCCGACTGCTCGCCGAGGAGCGCCCGATCCGTCCGCGCGGCCTGCTGGGAGATGGCGCCGATGCCTGGATCGCAGTCGGTAGTCCGGCGAGCGTTCCGCTCCTCGCAGTGCTGGGTATCGCACCGGACCCGTTTCTGGCAGACCTCGCCAAGCGTGCTGCCGAAGCAGCCATGGTCGAGACCCACTGGATCGACGCGACGGAAGCAGCGAGCGTGACCGCGTTGGCGCAAGAGCTCGTGGAACTGCGTCCTCGCTTTCTCCTCCTGACGGGGGGACCCGATGAGCGTGCCTGGCAGTCGGCGATGGTGGCAGTGAGCAACGCCCTCGGCGACGCATTCGATCTCGAACTCGGTATCGTCATCGCGCCGGAAACGATCCAGCAACTGGTGGCGAGAACGATCGGCAATCAGGTCGAACTCATGGGCGTCGATCCGGCTACCTCCCAACCGGCTGAGATCGTCCGAGCGGTGACGAGCGAGTTTCGCTCCCGGGTGGCAACGCTGCTGTCAGCGGAGTTGAAAGCACTGGAACTGGATCGCTTCGTCGATCGTGCCACGGCATTGGAGCGTGCGCTCGCCTTTCTCGTCCGGCGTGCTGACCAGCGTGTCGCTCTCGTCGATCTCGAACAGGGGATGCTCGGTATCTGGGCGCGTTCCGAGGGGATGTTGACGCTCTATCGAGCTGGGCGTGACCTCGAGCAGGGGGCGCTCGGACTGGCTGCGCTCGGTCTGGAGGCGATCGTGCGCTGGCTTCCTTTTCCGATGACCGAAGAAGACATCCTCGACTGGCTCGCCAATCGCGCCATGACGGCATCTCCTTTCCTATTCGAGCCGCGTGACCAACTGATCGCGACTGCAGCGGTGCGAGCGCTCGTGCAGGATCTGGCGAACTCCGGGCCACCGAGCGGAATGCGCGAGGACCTCACGCTCGTCGCACTCGGGCCACGTCTGGCTTGGCTTCCTGCGGAACTCGCGTTGCTGTGCGCGCTCGATGGGTTCGCGCCGCTTCCGGCGGGCGGGCTCGTCAGTGTCGCGCTCGACGAGGCAGATCTGTTGGCGACGTGCGGTGCGCTCGCGGAAATCGATCCGGGGTACGCGGCGAGGCTCCTGGAACGGGATGCGCTCTTTCCGTTGGCTCATGTCGTCGTCGTGGCTGGCGACGGAGTGGAGGGAGCGATCGCCGTCCGCGGCGAGCTCCGTGCGGGCGATCTCGTGCACCGTTTCGCGGTGCCCTGGGGAAGCTTGCACGTGCTCCCGTTTCCCTCCGGCCGTTCAGCGGAACTTCTCGTGGAGCCGGAGGCAGGTATTCGGATCGGGAGCCTCGAGCCAGGAGTCGCGATCGAGTTCGCTGGCGAGGCAGCGCTCGGCTGGACGCGACTCGGGATCGTGATCGATGCACGAGGACGTCCCCTGCGGATACCGGACGATCCGCCAGCACGAATTCGGCGGATCCGTTCCTGGCTGGCTGACCTCGGCGTGGCGGAGGGGGTGATGCGGTGAGCACTCTCGGGCGCCTGCCCTTGGTCACACGAGATGTGGAATGTCTCGTGCGGCATCGCTTGGCTGCCCCGGAACTGCGTGTCGCTGTTGGGCAACTGGTGGAGCCGGAGACGATCCTGGCGATGGCGGCCGATGGCCTGCCACGCAGTGCACGGATCGCGCTCGCGGCGGAACTCGGAGTCGCACCAGTGGAGGCAGCGCGCTACCTGGTGCGTGCGCTCGGGGAGCGCGTCGAGGCAGGTGAAGTGGTAGCAGTGCGTCGACGAGGGCTGCGGAGCCAAGAGGTGACCAGCCCGATCGCTGGGCGATTGGCAACGCTGGATGCCGAAACCGGTCTCTTGACTGTGGTGGCTGATCCACCGCGGCGTGCGGTGCCTGCTCTCGTCGCCGGCGAGGTGAGAAGCGTTGCCGACGATGCAGTGACGATTCGTGCCATCGGTGATCTTCTGCTCGGAGCGAGCCTCCTCGGCCGGGAAAGCGCTGGCCCACTGATCGTTTTGGCTGATCGGCCGGATCGTGAGCTCCCTGTCGAGGAGTTCGACGAGCGCTGTCGCGGAGCGATCGTTCTGGCCGGTCTGACGGTGAGCAGCGCTGCGCTCCGACGTCTCCACGATGTGGGAGCAGCCGGTGTGATCGTGGGCGGTCTCTCGACGCACGCGCTCGAGCCGTTCTGGGGAAGCGCGACGCCGATCCGTCTCCAGCGGGCACTGGCCGGCCCGAGTGCGGACTGGCCGTTTCCCTTCGGTGTGCTCATGCTCGAGGGGTTCGGTCGACTCTCCGTGCCGGAACCGGCCTTCGACTTTCTGGCCGAGCGTGCCGGGCGGTGGGTCGCACTCCTGCCGAGCACGAGTCTCGGCCTCGATCGCCCAGCCTGCTTCGTGTCCTCGCGGGGCTTGCAAGGACAACCCGTCCAACCGATCGCGCTGGTTCCCGGTGCGATGGTGCATCTCCGGCTGCCGGCCCGGCCGGGTCTCGGTCGCCTGGTGAGCGTGCCGTTCGTGGCTCGCCAGCGGGACAGCTTGGCATTCTGGGCAGTCTGGGTCGAGCGGGACGGAAACCGTGAGATCGTGCCGGTCGATCTCGTCGATCCGGTCGCATCTGATGCCTGAGTCTCGCTCAGCTGGCGCGGCGCTCGCGTTGACGTTGCGCGTACAGGAGAGCGACCTCGTCGGGTAGGCGACCCAGTTCCTGCCGGAGTTGCAAGAAACGAAGAAGTGCGTTGCGCGTCAGTAAACCCAGTAAGCGACTGTCATCGACGATCGGGATTTGGTGGATCTCGTGCGTCGCCATCAGGCGGAGGATTCGCTCGAGATCGTCTTCCGGTTTCGCCGTGATCAGCCGCTCGCGCGGAGTCATCAAGTCGCGGACACGCCGGATCGGCCATTGCTCGCGCGGTGCGTGTCGCACATCGGTCAACGTGACGATTCCGACGAGCCGCCCGTCCTCGACGACTGGGAAGCTGCGCACGTTGTAGGCGAGCAAGGCATCGACGAGTTCGTCGATCGTCACGTCGGGGCGAATGGTCGGTGGATCCGGATCCATGAGCTGGCCGACACGCACCCCTTCGAACAAGCGGCGGATCACCAGCTGCTGGTATGACTGCTGAGCAGCATTCTGGAGAAACCAGCCGAGCGCGATGAGCCAGATACCGGAAAGCGGCGAACGGAACACGAGGAAGAGTCCACCCGCCATGAACAAGAACCCGATCGCGACACCGATCCCGGCTGCGATCCGCGTTGCGCGGAGAACATTGCCGAGTGTCCCCCACAGAAGCGCTCGAAGGACACGTCCGCCATCGAGCGGATAAGCCGGGATCGAGTTGAAGGCGACGAGGATCAGGTTGGCCCACCCCAGGTACTCGAAGATCGCCCCGAGGGGCTGGCTGATATCCTCGACGATCGGCCAGAGACCGAGCGAGACGACACCGATCACGATGCTGACGAGCGGTCCGGCGACAGCGATGAGAAACTCGTCGCGCGCGCGGCGTGCTTCGTCAGCCAGTTGCGCGACACCACCGAAGATGAACAGCACGATGCTGATGACGGGTACGCCACGGGACTGCGCAACCAGCGAGTGTCCCAGTTCGTGGGCCAGAACAGAAGCGAACAGGAGGACGCTCGCGAGTGCGCCGACCGCCCAATAGGTTCCCGAACTCCACCCGGGATACCAACTCGGAAAGACGCCGACCGCCAGGGAGTAGGTCAACAGGGCGAAGACGAGGAGCCAACTGTAGTGCACGCCGATCTCGATTCCGCGGAGCCGTCCCAGCCGAATCGAGGCTTCCATGACCATCCTCCAACATCGGAGTAATGCCAGCGGAATTGGCGAACATGCGCGGGGCCGAGAGACCGCACCGATCTCCGCCCTGCGCCGCCGAGTTCCTCGCTAATCCTAACACTCGCAGTATCGAATTCAGCCGACGACCTCGCGGAAAACGCGCAAGAAATTGAGTCCGAGCAGCTTCCGGAGCTCCTCCTCAGTGAAGCCCGCTTGGGCGAGCGCGACGGTCAGGTTCGGCCAATCGGCGAATGTCTCGTAGCCCTCGATCCGATAGTCGGGAGTCAAACGGTGCTCCTCGAGCCGGAAACCTGTCCAGTCGAAGCTTCCTGGTAGTGTCGCGGGCATTTCGGGCGGGTACTCGATGAGCGATCCAGTCCGGGAACTCGGTGGTCCCATCTTGTCTGTGCCGATACCGACATGATCGATACCGCAGACATCGACCATGTGCTCGACATGCCGTACGAAGTCCTCCAACGTGACGCGGGGATGCGCACTGAGAAAGCCCGGTACGACGACGATGCCGAAGTATCCCCCGCGCTCGGCGACAGCACGGGCGAGTTCGTCCGATTTGGCACGAGGGTGGCCAGATAACGCCTTGGCTGCGGAGTGGGACACGACGACGGGTGCCGTGGAGACGGCGAGAGCGTCCCACCCTACCTGCTCGCTACAGTGACTGATATCGACGAGAATGCGGAGGTCGTTCAGCCGGCGGACGACCTCGAGGCCGAAGGTCGTCAGTCCGCCTTGATACCGCTCGGTGCAGCCGTCGCCGACCAGGTTCTGGAGGTTGTACGTCAGCTGGACCATGCGCAGGCCCAGGTTATGGAACAACTCGATGCGATCGAGATCGTCGCCGAACGCGAGTGTGTCTTGGAAATCGATCACGATCCCGTGCTTGCCTTCGCGATGCGCCCGCTCGATATCGGCAGCTTCGCGGACGAGCACGAGATGGTCCGTGAGGAGGTCGACGATCGCGTGGGCGTTGGCGATACGCCGGACTGCTTGCTCGAAAGCCTGGCTGATCGGTCCAGGGCCGGAGAACGTGCCGCAGGCGACCGTGACGCCGGCTCGCCGCCAGAGGTTCAGGTACGACTCGCGTGCTTCGGCGGAATCGCGGAGTTCGCGGACGATCATCGCCTCGAGCAGCGGCTGGATCTCGGCACGCGTGCGACCGAGCCGCGCGTACTCGCTGACGAGTTGCCGCATGCGAGGGGTAAAGAGCGCACCGCTCGTGATCGGCGGCTGTTGCGAGTCGATGACGAGCGCTTCATGGTGAAGGGCTCGGGCTTCCTCCGGCGTCAGGCTCGGTTTCCGCCGTCCCATCGCGATCGCCTCTCCTTTCGGTCTGGTCAGGCCGCTCACCGGCAGTGTAGGGGGAGACATCGCGTTCGGCAAGCGAGTTCGGCTGAGGGTAGCCGAGTTTGCGCAGAACTCCCTGCCACAGTTCGCGCACCTGACGACGTGTCTCGTCGATCGTGCCGCTATTGTCGATCACGCGATCGGCGCGGGCGATCTTTTCCTCTTGCGGTGGTTGGGCGCGGATTCTGACCAGCGCTTCTTCCTCGCTGAGGCCGTTGCGACTCATCAGTCTGGTGAGTTGTTGCTCCGGTCGGCAGGTGACGACCCAGACCTCGTCGCAATCCCGAGCGAGACTCGACTCGAAGAGCTTGATCGCATCGATGACGACGACCGGACGCTCGGTCGCGGCGAGACGACGTCGGATCTCGGCGACGATGACGGGATGCGTGATCTCCTCGAGGCGACGGAGCGCCCGGGGGTCGCGAAAAACGATCGCACCGAGCGCGCGCCGATCGAGTGAACCGTCAGGGAGGAGGATGGACGGGCCAAACGCCTCGACGATTTTTGCCAAAACGAGGCTTCCCGGGCGAACGAGGGTGCGGGCAACCTCGTCCGCGTCGATCGTTTCCGCACCGAGCGCGGCCAATTCCCTGAGGACGAGCGTCTTGCCACAGGCGATATTGCCAGTCAGGCCGATCACATAGGGGCGTCGTGCCATCTCAGAACTCTCCGACCCGCGCGCCAGCGAGTTCCTCTTGGAGGTGCTCCCAGCGCGCGTAGGCCTGCTCGAGTTCGCGCGTCAGCGCATCGTAGGTCGCCCCCAACTCGGCGATCGCATCGACATCGTGGCGAGCCGTGGCTTCGTCCAGTTCGTCGGCGATCTGGCGCAGGCGTGCCTCGAGGTGCTCGATCGCGCGTTCGACCTGTGCTGCTTCTCGCTCGATCTGCCGTGGCGAGCGTGAGCGGCGCGGCCGTCCCGGCTCTGGTGCGCGTGGCTGTTCAGGGGAAGGATGACGCGGGGGCTGAACTGTCGCGGTCGCGTGGTGCGCACGCTGGTACTCGCTATAGCTCCCGAACCAGACGCGAAGCTCTGCTCCTTCGATCACCCAGAGCATCGTCGCGAGCCGATCGATGAAGTACCGGTCATGGGAAACGAAGAGCAGGGTCCCGGCGAATTCTTCGAGGACGGCTTCGAGGGCTTCGCGGCTGGGAAGGTCGAGATGGTTCGTCGGCTCGTCGAGGAAAAGAAGGTTGGGGCGCTCCAGCGCGAGGAGCGCCAGGGCGAGGCGACGTCGCTCGCCACCGCTCAGGGCGCTGACCGGCTTGAAGACCTCGTCTCCGTGGAAAAGAAAGCGCGCGGCGAAACGGCGCGCCTCCTGCTCGCTCGATACATGCTGGCGAAGCAACGTCTCGAGGACGGTACGCCGCTCGTCCAAGTGCGGCTCCTGTCGAAGGAAGGCGAGCTTGACACCGTTGCCGTAACGGAGCGAACCGGACAGTGGCGCGAGTTCTCCGGCGAGCGTGCGGAGGAGTGTCGTCTTCCCGGCGCCGTTGGGGCCGACGATCGCGATCCGCTCGCCGCGCTGGACGACGAGCTCCGGTGTCCGCAGCAGCATGGTGCCGGGATACCCGATCACCAGTGGCGTCGTTGTCAGGACTGTCCGGCTGCTCGTCCCGCCCTGAACGAGCGCGAGTTGGAGTCGCTCCGCTTCGCGCGGGGGCTCCAGTCGCTCGAGTCGCGCCAGCTTCGTTGCGCGGCCGCGAGCCTCGCGAGCCCGTTGGCCAGCTCGGTAACGCTGGATGAACGCTTCCTCCTTGCGGATGAACTCCTGTTGCTGTTCGTACGCGGCCAGCCGCTCCGCGAAGCGCTGGGCACGGAGTTCGAGATACTCGGAATAATTACCTGGATATTCTTCGAGTCGACCGAAGCTGAGCTCGAGTGTCCGCGTCGTGATCTGGTCGAGGAAGTATCGGTCGTGCGCGACGACGAGGACGGTCCCTCGCCAGCGCTGGAGGAAGGACTCCAGCCAGGACAAAGCTGGAAGATCGAGGTGATTGGTCGGCTCGTCGAGGAGAAGCAGATCGGGATCGCTCAAAAGCGCTCGGGCGAGAGCGAGGCGGGTCCGTTGACCACCACTGAGGTGCTCGACCGGCCAGGCGAGTTGGGACTCCGCGAACCCGAGTCCGGCCAGCACGGTACGAGCCCGCACGTCCAGGTCCCAGCCGCCAGCCGCCTCGAAACGAGTGCTCACCACCTCGTAGCGGGCGAGCAGCTGAGCATGCTCCTCCTCGTCGCGACTCGCAGCGAGAGCTTCGGCGAGGGCAAGCAGTTCATCGCCGAGCGCTCGCACGTGAGCCAGCGCGTCGAGCGCTGCTTCCAGCACCGTGTGGCCGCGCGGAAGATCCGGTTCCTGAGGAACGTAGCCGATACGGAGCCCGCGGCGAGCGACGATCTGTCCGCTGTCCGGTCGCTCGAGCCCGGCGATGATCCGCAACAGGGTGCTCTTGCCAGCCCCGTTGGGGCCGACGAGTCCGACTCGCTCGCGTTCGAGGAGTTGGAAGCGGAGGTCTCGGAACAGTTCCTGCGTTCCGTAACGCTTGCTGGCTCCCTCGACAGTCAAAATGGTCTCAGGCATCGGTCGCGTCTTTCCCGTCTGCTGGCGCCGAATACCTTGGCGCGCTTCCAAAATGGCAACTATACTCATCGCCGTGCCCACTGTGGCGCGAAAGGTCGGACATGTGCAGTTTCGTGACCGAACTGGCGCATATCCTGCCGGAAACGGCTCGACGTGACCAGTCCGGACAGCTGTGGATCGGGGGAGTTCCGCTGTCTCAGCTCGCGGAGCAGTACGGCACCCCGCTCTACCTGTACGATGTCGCGACGATCCGCGCCGCCGTCGCGGCCTACCGGCACGGCCTGGAGAGCTATCCGGGAGAGACGGCGCTGGTCTATGCAGCCAAGGCCTTTGCGACGGTCGGACTGCTCCGCTTGCTGGCGAGCGAGGGGCTCGGCGTGGACTGTGTCTCCGATGGGGAACTCGCTTTGGCACGAGCAGCCGGTGTCCCCGCTGAGCGACTGGTGTTTCACGGCAACAACAAGTCAGAGGACGAGCTCCGCTTCGCGCTCGAACTGGGAGTCGGGCGGATCGTGGTCGATAACCACGATGAACTCGAGCGGTTGGCAGCGATCGCCAGGAGTAGCGGAAAGACTGTTGCGATTCTCCTGCGCCTCAATCCGGGGGTCGAGCCACACGACACCCACGCCTACCGGCGCACCGGCCAACTCGATTCCAAGTTCGGTCTTCCTCTCGTCACTGGGGACGCGGAGGCAGCAGTCGCGCGCTGCCTCTCGATACCGGAGCTCACGTTGCTCGGGTTCCATGTCCATATCGGCTCGCAATTGTTCGATCTCATCCCGTACCAGCGAGCGATCGAGGAGGTCTTCGCTTTCGCGGGTGAGCTCTGCCGGCGATTCGCTTTTTCCCTCGAGGAATTCTCGCCAGGTGGTGGCTTCGGGATTCCGTACACGGCCGAAGACCCGGTCCTGGATCTGGCCGAGGCGACAGCGCAGGTCAGCCGATGGGTGGCGGAAGCAGCGAGCATGGTCGGGTTGCCGCTCCCCCGCCTCGTGCTCGAGCCGGGCCGCTCGTTGATCGGACGTGCTGGCATGGCGCTCTACCGGGTGGGGAGCGTCAAGCGTTTGCCCGGGATCCGCACCTACGTGGCAGTGGACGGCGGGATGGCGGACAATATCCGGCCGGCGCTGTATGGGGCACGCTATCTGGCACTTCCGGTCATCGAGCGAGCGGATCGACGCCGCGAGCGTGTCACCCTCGTGGGTAAGTATTGCGAGTCGGGCGATGTGTTGGTGAGGGATGCGGTGCTTTCGGAACCGGTTCCGGGGGATCTGGTGGTCATCCCTGCCGCCGGAGCGTACTGCTTGGCGATGGCGAGCAATTACAACCTCGCTCGCCGACCAGCCGTGGTCGCATTGGAAGCGGGAAGGGTGGAACTCTGGCAGCGCCGGGAGACGATCGCGGATCTTTTGGCACGAGAAGCGGGGATCGAAGGGGCGCGATACCGTTGAATTTTGCTCTGCTCCGTAGTATCACTGGGATGCCGCACGAGCAGGCGCTGGTTTCCTCGAAGGCCGTGAGGAGTGCGCGCGGTGACCAAGACGGAACGGCGCGGGAAGCCCAATCGGTCACGTGAGGTGGTGACCAGGGCGAACGGATCGGTCGATTTCCCGTTGCTCGCGGGGGCTGATACGATCCTGGCGACTGCTCGCCTGCACGGTCGGCTCACTCGTGACCAATGGTTGGCCTTGATCGACACGCTCGGCCCCGATGCCGCCGAGACGGCTCTCGCTGAGTTGCAAGCCGAGGGAGTCCTGGTCGCGATCGAGGATGCACTCGACCCGGATGGCACTTCCCGCTCCTGGGAGACCGAGAGGGAGGCCGATCCGGATCTGCTCGTCGAGGATCCGGTGCGCTTGTACCTGGCGGAGATCGGGCGTGTCCCGCTCTTGACGGCCGAGCAGGAAGTGGAGCTCGGCCGGGCGGTGGAGTTGGCGGAGTATCTGGACGAACTTCGGCGCTGCTCCGGTGACGATCCGCTCGTGCTGCTGCTCGCAGCGTGGGAGCGCTTCGTGACCGGTTGGCCGCTCGTCGAGCGCTTGGGTCAACGTCTTCCAGGACAGAGGGAGACACGCAGCGCGGTGCTCGCCGCGATCTTGCCGCTGCGCTCCCTCCCGCCAGCGCTGCTGCGACAGTTCCGCGGGAAGGATAGCAGGAGCGTCGAGGAACTCGAAGACGCATTGCGGCGCCGGCGCCTGGAGTTCGCACTCTTTCCCGAGCCCTTGCAACGGTGGTGTGATCCACTCGAACGCACGCTTCCCCCGATTCCGCCGCTGACCGAGCTCGGGCTGGATCGAGCAGTGCTGAGCGCACACTGGCAGCGCCTCCGGCGCGACGGAGAGGCGGCTCGTCGCAAACTGACCGAGGCGAATCTCCGGCTCGTCGTCAGCATTGCCAAGCGGTATACCGGCCGGGGATTGACGCTCCTGGATCTTATCCAGGAGGGAAATCTCGGGCTGATGCGGGCGGTCGACAAGTTCCAAACGCACAAGGGGTTCAAGTTCTCGACCTATGCGACCTGGTGGATCCGCCAAGCGATCACGCGTGCCCTAGCTGATCATGCACGGACGATCCGCTTGCCGGTCCATCTCGTCGAGACCCTGAACCGTGTCAGCCGTACGGCACGCCAATTGACGCAGGAACTCGGGCGCGAGCCGACGACGAGCGAACTCGCGGCTGCAGTCAACATGCCGGTGGATCGCCTGCGCGAATTGCTCCAGGCGGCACAGGATCCGGTTTCGTTGGAAGCGCCGGTGGGGCAGGAAGAGGAGAGCACCCTGGGTGACTTTCTGGAAGACGAGCGCACGGTCGCTCCGCTGGATGCAGCAGCGCTTTCGCTCTTGCGAGAGCAGGTGCAGTCGCTCCTGGCGACGTTGACCGAGCGTGAACGCCGGGTCCTCGCCATGCGCTTCGGTCTCGAAGATGGGCAGACCTACACGTTGGAAGAAGTCGGTCGAGCGTTCGGTGTCACGCGCGAGCGCGTTCGCCAGATCGAGGCGAAGGCGCTTCGCAAACTCCGTCACCCGCAGCGGGCTCGAGCACTCCGCGATTTCCTCGAGTAAGCTTGATCATGTGTCAACGGAACGTTGCGAGCAGGCCTGCGGAGCAGCAGGCCGGAGGGTTCATGTTCTACGACGAAGCCAAGATCTTCGTGAAAGCCGGAAACGGTGGGAACGGGGCGGTCAGTTTCCACCGGGAAAAGTACGTCCCGCGTGGTGGGCCCGATGGAGGCGATGGTGGGCGCGGGGGGAACGTGTATCTCCGCGTCGATCCCTCGCTCAACACGTTGCTCCCGTTCAGCTATCAGCGGCAGTTCCGGGCCGAGGATGGACAGCCGGGGCAGGGAAACAACAAGAACGGTCGGGACGGTGCGGATCTCTATATCGACGTTCCACCGGGAACCGTGGTGTACGACGAGGCCACCGGTGAGGTCCTCGGCGATCTGCTCGAGCCGGGCGAGGTGTTGCTGGTCGCTCGTGGAGGGTTCGGTGGACGGGGCAATCAGCACTTCGCGACGCCGAGCCGGCAGGCTCCGCGCTTCGCGGAAAAGGGAGAGCCTGGTGAGGAGCGCTGGCTGCGCTTGGAACTGAAGCTTTTGGCCGATGTCGGGCTGGTCGGTTTGCCCAACGCTGGCAAATCGACGCTCTTGGCTGCAGTGAGCGCTGCTCGACCGAAGATCGCTGATTATCCCTTCACGACGTTGGAGCCGATGCTCGGCGTGGTGAGTGTGCCGGGTCGGGAGGGGGGAACGTTCGTCCTCGCCGATCTGCCAGGACTGATCGCTGGAGCCTCGCGTGGTGCTGGGCTCGGTCATGAGTTCTTGCGCCATGTAGAGCGGACACGCCTGCTCATCCATGTGCTGGACGGCTCCGGTGGACTCGAGGGACGCGATCCACTGGAGGATTTTCACACGATCAATGCGGAACTCGCTGCCTATTCCGCGTCGCTGGCTGGCAAGCCGCAGATCGTCGCGGTCAACAAGATGGATCTCCCCGAGGCACAGGCTAACTGGCCGCGCCTCGCGCGAGCACTGGACGAACTCGGTTACACAGCCTATCCGATCTCGGCGGCTACGGGGCAAGGGCTGGGCGAACTGATCCGCGCGACCTGGGAGCGCCTGCAGCAACTGCCTCGCCCCGAACGGGTCGCGCCGCCCCTGCGCAGTCACCGAGTCTATACGCTCGATCGCTCGCCGGAACGCTGGGAAGCGATCCGCTTGTCTCCGCACCACTTCGCGCTGCGGGGCCCGAAGATCGAGCGACTCACGCTGATGACCGACTTTTCTAACCCGGAGGCGGCCGAACGGTACCAGCGGCTGCTGGCCCGCTGGGGCATCTCCCGGCGGTTGCTCGCGCTCGGCATTCAGCCGGGCGATATCGTGCACGTGGCTGGGCGAGAGCTGGTGTGGGAACCCGAGTTGGCGGAAGCCGAGCAGACTCGGCCGCGCCGGCGCTTGACCAAACGCGAGCGGCTCCTCAAGCGGGCTGGACTTTTGGAAGAACCGGAAGAAGAGATCGGCGAGCAGTGACGTGCGCTCAGCGGGAGACCGCGGTCGGTGTTTGGTCGCCGGTGATGCGGCGGACGTCGTAGACGTCCCTGACCGATTCCAGCTTCTGGAGGATGCGGCTCAATTGCTGCACGCTGGTCACTTCGAGCGTCATGAGGATCGTCACGGTGCGATCTTCGTGCACATTGGTGAGAACAGAGAGGGCATTGAGTCCTTCGTCAGCGACCAGCGTCGTGATATCGCGGAGGAGTCCGACTCGATCCCATGCCTCGATGCGGATCGTCACCGGGTACTGCTGTGGTGTCTCTCCCCAGTTGACGGGGATGACCCGCTCCGGCTCGTTGGTATGCAGAATGTTCGGGCAATCGGCGCGGTGGACAGTGATGCCGCGTCCGCGCGTGATGAAACCGACGATCGGATCGCCGTAGACCGGCTTGCAGCAATTCGCGAGCCGGGTCAGCAGGTCGCGGAGGCCGGTCACCTGAAGCGGCGGTGCTTTGGACGGGGATTGAGCTGTGCCCGCTCGTGTGCGCTGGTCCTCGTGTTCAGCGATGCGAGCGGCGAGTTGTTGGGGCGTGATGGCGCCGTAGCCGATCGCCGCCAAGAAATCCTCGAGCTTTTGGTAGCGAGGGAAGAGCTTGAGGACATCCTCGAGCTTCATCTCGACACCGAGGCGTCGCAGTTCCTGCTCGAGGAGATGGCGGCCGTGCGCGATGTTCTCCTCGCGTTCCTGCTTGCGGAACCACTGGCGAATCTTCTCGCGCGCTGAGGCCGTCGTGACATACCCATTGCTGGGGATGAGCCAGTCGCGACTGGGACCGGTGCGCGACTTGGAGGTGATGATCTGCACGACCTGACCGTTCTGCAGCTTGTAATTGAGCGGAACGATCTGCCCATTGACCTTGGCGCCCACGCACTGGTGTCCGACCTCGGTATGGATGCGATAGGCAAAGTCGATCGGTGTCGCACCCGCTGGCAGTTCGACGACGTCCCCTTTGGGGGTGAAGACATAGATCATCTCCGGCAGGAGATCCTGTTTGACCGAGTCGACGAACTCTTGGGCATCGAGCAGTTCGTCGCGCCACTCGAGGATCTGGCGGAACCACGCGATCTTGGCCTCGATCGACCGATCACCACTATCGGGTTTCAGCTGCTCTTTGTAGCGCCAGTGAGCGGCGATCCCGTACTCGGCTTCCCGGTGCATCTCATGGGTCCGGATCTGTACTTCGAGCGGGATGCCGCGCGGGCCGATCACCGCTGTGTGCAGGGAGCGGTAGAGATTCTCCTTTGGATTGGCGATGTAGTCGTCGAACTGGCCCGGGATCGGATGCCACATGCCGTGGATGATTCCGAGCGCAGCATAGCAATCGCGCTGCTCATCGACGATGACGCGGATCCCCAGAACGTCGTAAATCTCGTCGAAGTTGCGCTGCTTCTCACGCATCTTCCGAACGATCGAAGCGATATGCTTCTCGCGCCCGGTCACGACCGCCCGAATGCCGGCATCAGCGAGTGCGCGCTTGACCTGCTCGATCACTTCCTGGAGATACTGCTCGCGATCGTGTCCGCGCGACTCGAGCGCGCGTGCGATCGTCTCGTAGGTCTGCGGCTCGAGATACTTGAAAGCGAGATCCTCGAGTTCCGCCTTGAGCTGGCCGATACCGAGTCGGTTCGCCAGCGGGGCATAGATCTCCATCGTCTCGCGCGCGATGCGACGCTGCTTTTCGGGCGGCAAATGCTCCAATGTTCGCATGTTGTGGAGGCGATCGGCGAGCTTGATGAGGACGACGCCGACGTCCTCAGCCATGGCCAGGAGCATCTTGCGGAGACTCTCCGCCTGGCGAATCTTCTCGCGTTCGAGGCTGACCGGCTCGTTCTCCGGACTCAAGCGGATCTTACCGAGCTTCGTGACACCATCGACCAGGCGAGCGACCCGCGGACCGAAGCGCTCCCGGAGTTGCTCGAGCGTGACGTCGGTGTCTTCGAGCACGTCGTGCAACAGCGCAGCAGCGATCGTCTCCTGGTCCAGTTGCAAGTCGGCCAGAATCAGGGCGACCGCTAGGGGATGGGACAGGTACGGCTCACCGGAGCGCCGGCGCATCCCGGCATGCGCTGACCGAGCGAGTTCGAACGCACGGTGGATCAGCTCGAGATCGGCATGCGGCAGCCGCTTGAGGAACTCGGGAGCGACGTCCTCCCATACCGGCTCGTCGCTCGGCCCGACGACCGGAGTGTCCTGGGAGTGCGCTTCGTGGTCGCTTTCACGCGGTACCGCCGTTGCCATGTCGCCTCGATCGCGCGATCGCCCGCTGGGGAGGAGTGATCGTTTCATTCTCCAATGATACGGTGGAAACGACTGCTCCCGCAATCCTCTCACGGGCTCGCTGCTTCTCGTGGCCGAATCGGCAAACTGGTCTCGTCGCGTTCTGCTGCGGTGGACCGAAGCGGTAGCGCTGGTCGCGCCGCGCGCTCCGATGCTGTTCGCGTCGATGAAGCTGCAGCAGCCCAACCGGCGTGCGTCGCGAGGGCGATGCGGAGAGGACAGCCGCGGGGGTGGAGCCGCCTTCGCTCCTGGGCTCCTGGGGAGGTGTAGGATAGAATCGCTTTCGTGCCGATAGCGGTCGGCGAGGAGCACGGTATGCAGCGAACGAGCCGGATGTTGACCCCCCAGGAAGCGCTCGACGTCATTCTCGCTCACGTCCAGCGCCTCCCGAGCGAAGAGGTCAGGCTGATGGATGCAGCTGGGCGCGTGCTGGCGGAACCGCTGTATGCGCCGGAGGACCATCCCCCGTTTCCGGCCGCGACGATGGATGGCTACGCGGTGATCTACGACGATACCTCACCGTGGCGCGAAGTGATCGGCGAACAGTTCGCTGGTCACGTCACGGACGTCACGGTGACTCCAGGGACAGCCGTGCGCATCACGACTGGGGCGCCGTTGCCAGCGGGCGCGGACGCGGTCGTCCCGGTGGAGGATGTCGAGCTCGTGGACGATCACATCGTGATTCGGCGGGAAGAGATCCGGCCCGGCGAGAACGTGCGGCCGGTCGGGGCGGACGTGCACCGTGGCGAACTGATCGTGCCGGCCGGGACAGTGCTCGGCCCCGCGGAGATCGGTCTCGCGGCGAGCTTGGGTATCGCGAGTGTCCCCGTCTCACGCCGACCGCGTGTTTCCGTGTTGAGCACCGGTGACGAGTTAGTCGATCCCGGACAGCCGCTCGGTCCCGGTCAGATCCGCGATTCGAACCGCTTCATGCTGGTCGCAGCGTTGCAGCAGGCCGGTGCCGAGGTGATCTGGGCGGGGCGAGGCCCCGACGATGTGGAGCGTCTGACCGAACTCCTGCGAGAGCGCATCGTTGAGAGCGACGTCGTCATTTCGTCCGGTGGTGTGTCAGTCGGGGAACGCGACTTGATCAGTGCGGCGCTCCGCACGCTCGGCACGGTGCACATCGAACGGCTCTTCATGAAGCCCGGCAAGCCTTTCCACTTCGTGACGGTTGGCCGGACGCTCCTTTTCGGTTTGCCGGGTAACCCCGTCTCGGCGCTCGTCGGCTTCGAGATCTTCGTCATGGCGGCGTTGCGGGCGATGACCGGGCAGCAGCCGGTCGTCCCGGAGCCGGTTACGGTCGTGCTCGCGCATTCGATCGAACCAGGCGATCGCATCGAGTACCAGCGGGCGATCGTCTGGTGCGACGAGACAGGGACGCTCTTCGCCCGCAACACTGGGCCGCAGTCGTCGGCCCGCTTGCTCTCGGCCGTCGGAGCGAATGCCTATCTGATCGTGCCGCCGCGGGCCGAACCATACCGTCCCGGCGAGCGGCTCCGTGCGATCCTGCGTGGTCCGGTGCACGGACAAGCGCGCTGAGATGCCTCGTCACTCGGGCGGAGCCGATGGTTCCGTGCCGCGACGAGCGTAGAGTTCTTGGTAGAGCGCTTCGCTCCCGACCCAGATCTCGCCGTCTTCGTACACTTCCTTCTTCCAGATCGGTGCGACTTGCTTGAGGCGCTCGATCGCGTAGCGGCAAGCCTCGAACGCCTCCGCGCGATGCGCGCTGGATACCGCGATGACGACACTGGCTTGGCCGATATCGACGCGTCCGGTGCGGTGAGCGATCGCGATACCGAGCACGTCCCAGCGTTGTCGGATTTCCTCGGCGATCTCCGCGAACGCTTCGAGTGCAGCCTCCGCATAGGCCTCGTATTCGAGGTAGAGGACGCGTTTGCCGCGGGCGTGGTCGCGCACGGTACCGATGAAGGTAACCACTGCCCCCGCTCGAGGATCGGCGACCAGCTGCTCGATCCTGCTCGGGTCGAGGGGATCCGGACCGATCGAGAATGGGGTGCTGCCGCCCGAAACAGGCGGGACGAGCGCGACTTCGTCCCCCTCGCGGAGTGATTGATCCGGGCGGGCGTAGCGGCGATTGACCATGACCAGCATCGAACGCTGGAGCCGCGCGAGGGACGGCTGATACTCGCAGAGTTGCGCGAGGAGTTGTCCGACCGTCGTCCCCTCGGGGAGGTCGCGTTCCTCGCGATCTCGCCCGAGGAGTTCGCGCACGATGGCGAAGTAACGAACCGTGACGCGCATGGCTTCCCTCGTTTCTTTCACTTCCGGCCTCGTTCCCGGTTGCGGCGGCGCGGGAGCGGCAGTTGGGTGAGCAAGCTGAGAAAGAGCAAGAGGAGCCCGGTTCCCCCCACGATGCTACTCGTCGTCTCGGAGAGTGTCAGACCAAAGACACGGGTGAGCACGAACGGTATCAGGACGAGCGTGGTTCCCGGAACGAAGAAAATGAGCCATAACTGGTTGGCGCGCTGGCGCATGCCGTTCTCGCTCTCTGGTCGATGTTCCTGCTGGCTCTCCCCGTGACGAGTGCTCGCATCGCAGAGCGATCAGGGGAGCGAGAGCACCGATCACGAGATCATCCCCGAAGAGAGCAGCACCCCCGGCAGGATTCGAACCTGCGACATGCGGCTTAGAAGGCCGCCGTTCTATCCACTGAACTACGGGGGCATGACGCCTTTCATCCTGTCGATCACGATAGTACTGCAGGGACGAGTCGACTGGCAAACGACAGGGTACGACGCTGTCGAGGCAACAGTCGGAGGTGAGCGATGCGGCTCCGCGTATGATCGGAAACGAGCTGCTCGGGATACTCACCGGCCGAGGAGCGCAGCGTCCACTCGAGAGGGCTCGTGCGACCAGCGAGTCGCTGGCCAGGCGACCCCGACTCGTCGGGAGCGTTCTCGTCAGTACCGAGACGTGCGCTGGCAGCCCGATGGAGGGGAAAGCGCGTGCGCGGGGCGAAGCGACTTCTCGTCTGCGATGCCCCTGAACCGCGAGTGGTCTTTCGATCACTCTGCTGCTAAGGGCAACAAGCCTTCCGGTGTTTCGGGGCGGTAGTCCGGACAGGCCAGACGCGCTTCTCGCTCGCTGAGGAAACGCTCGATCAGCTCGCAGCGATGCGGCTCGTCCGTGCCTGGTGCCACGTTCTCGCGGAAGTAGACGCACCCGCGGCATGCCTCAGCCACTTGCAAGAGGCCGGAAGCGCGCAGGCTCCAGACGACGGCCCCCAGGCCACGTTCCAGCGCCGTGAGCTCGCTCTCGCTCAGCCCTGCTAAGGCTTCTTCCAGCGTGTGGCCGAAACGTTCGAGCCGCTGCACTGCCGCCTCGCCAGCCGGAGTCAAGCGGAGGAGCGTCACTCGGCGGTCGACGCGGCTGATTTCACGAGCGAGCAAGCCGGCATGCTCCAATGCGTCGATGATCCCGATCGCGGTCACATGCGTCACACCGAGTGCCTGAGCGAGGCGTCCGACCGATGCGAGAAATGGTTTGGTGTAGCGGACCCAGAGAAGTGTCTGGGCCTGCATCGGAGTCAGACCGAGCCCCTTGACTTCTTCCGTCGAGATGGCCTTGATCGCGTGGGTCAGTCGCAGCAAAGCCATGGCGACGCGGGCAGCCCGCGATCGTTGCCGGCGTTCGGGATCGAAGACGGACATCGGAAACGATTCGCCTTCCACGATGCTCATCCATCCGAAACGAGCAGCACACAGAAACCAGTATAGCAAACGCTTGTGTCGCTTGCCGACCGGGTGTGTCGTGCCTATCCGCGGCAGGATGGGATCCGACTGTCCGACGCGGAAGTGACTGATGCCGGTCCGGCGCGTTCGGGCACAGCAGGCCGGGTAGCGAGTGACGACGCTCGCTACCCGGTGCCCTCGTCGCGCTCGATCAGAACACACCGTCTTTCACGTAGGGATAGGTCCAGAGGATCGCTTGCAGGAGCACCGCCTTGAGCCAGGCCTGATGCATCCGTTCCACTCGAGCGGGATCGGATTCGCCTCGCTCGAGGAAGGGGCGCACGGTTGCGTAGATCGGGTAGACCAACGCGATCATGTAACGGTAGTGGACGAACGGCGGCGTTCCGTGA
Source organism: Thermomicrobium sp. (assembly GCF_053493975.1). Classification (NCBI taxonomy): domain Bacteria; kingdom Pseudomonadati; phylum Thermomicrobiota; class Thermomicrobia; order Thermomicrobiales; family Thermomicrobiaceae; genus Thermomicrobium; species Thermomicrobium sp. The sequence goes on along the minus strand of NZ_JBRBZA010000072.1, from coordinate 18,286 downwards.
ACGTTGTCGGTCTGGTTCTTCTTGTCGAAGTGCCGGCGACCGATCTCGTACGCGTAGTCGAGCCAGCGCTGGTCGAACTCGGCCCGGCAGGTATCGAGGACCCACTGCCCGAAGCGCTGGCGTACACGAGCGAGATACTCGCCGTGCGGCCCCTCCGGTGTCGAGAAGTACTGCAGGAGGAAATCATGGCTGCCGACGAAGCCGTACCAGACATCGAGCAGCTCGTCGATGTGCGGGGCGAGGATCTCACCGGCTCGGCGAAGGGCAGTCGCGTCTTCCTCAGTGAAGAGGAGTACTCGCTGCAAGAGCGCGAGATCGGCCTCACTGTACGGGGCGCGCGGCAAAGATGGATCGCCGAACCGATAGCCGGGAATCGCCTGTGTTGCCACGATCGCACCTCCCGAAAGCATCGACCCAATACGTCGGTTACCGACATAGTAGCGGTTCGCGAGAGAGTTGTCAAGCCTTTCCCGCGCTCTCCTCGGGGAGGCCGCGAGCGAGTCTGGCCCCGGCTATCGCTCGACCCGGCTCTGCTGCCTGCTCGTCGCCAACCGAGCGGGCAGGAGCGATCGTGCTGGTGGGCACCTGGTCGAACGACTGGCCGACCGTGACGATGAACTGACTGCTCGTTAGGGCATAGTCAGTGCCGTCGTGCGAAACGACACGGGCCGGCGGAGCGAGCTCTCGGCCGGCCCGTGCGGTCGTGGCGGGCGCTCAGCGACCTAGCGGGAGGTCACGGTGATGGTCACCGAGCGGGTGTTATCGGCTGGGTTGGCATCGCCGCTCAGGGGCGCACTCGCTGTCACGGTGTAGGTCCCGAGCGCAGTCCGGCTGTTGGTCCGCCAGGTGAAGGAGATCGTCCGCGTGGCACCAGGAGACAGCGTGACCTTGCTGCTGACTGTTCCCATGGCGGCGTTACGCGGTTGCGTCGTCAGCGTGACCGTGACGGTGACACTGACGGTGCCGCGGTTCTCGAGCGTGACGGAGACGGTTCCGTTCTGACCGCGCCGGAGCTGGGTGGGAGCAGTGAGGTCGGTGATCGCGACATCGCGGACGGTTTGTGTGACGGTGACCGTTGCGGTCCGACTGTTGTCGCTGGGGTCGCTGTCCTCACCGCTGATATCGGCTCGTGCTTCCAGTGTAAAAGTGCCTGCAGTGGTCGGTTGCCACGTGAAGTTCACCGTCGTGCTGGAGCCTGACGCGAGCGAGATGCTGCGCGGCGAGCCGATGGCGGCACCGTTCGCGTTGAGCGTGACGGTTACCGATTCGCTCGTGGTGCCTTCGTTGCGCACAGTGACTTTGATGGTTGCGCTGCTCCCGGTCGTCAACGAGGTGGGAACGTCGAGGCCGGTGACCGCCACATCGCGATTCGTCGGAGGAGTGGTACCGCCATCGTTGCCGTTGCCCTGGTCGCCGCCACTCTCGTTGCCGCTCCCACCACCCCAGTCGACGCGAATCAACGGCTGGCCGTAGCTGTCCCAGGGGCCAGCTTCCCCGTTGGCGAGGAGGAAGCTGCGCACCTGAGCTGGCGAAGCACCGGGATTTTGGAGAAGATAGAGGCCAGCTGCGCCGGTCACGTGCGGAGTCGCCATGCTGGTGCCGCTCCAGCGCTGGTAACCGCCCCCCGGGACCGTAGAGAGGATCGACACTCCCGGCGCGTAGAGATCGACGACCGGTCCATAGTTGGAGAACGAGGCACGTGTATCGTCGGCACCGTACGAGGTACTCGGTCCGAGTCCACCGGGTTTCCCGTCGGTATCGACGATCGCGCCGACCGCGATGACTTCCGGATAGGCAGCAGGGATCGTGTTGGCGGCATCCCGACCATCGTTCCCGGCCGCGACGACGAGCGTCACGCCAGCCTGCACGACGCGGCAGACGGCACGGTGGAGCGGATCGCTCGTTCCACCGCAGTTGGGCGTATCGGTCCCGCTCGCACCACCACTGTAATTGGCCACGCGGATCGTCGCGGCGTTGGCGGCGACCCAATCCAGGCCACAGATGAGCCACGAAACATAGCCGGTGCCGTTATCGCCGAAGACCTTGACAGCCCACAAGCGGGCGCCCGGTGCCACACCGACGACACCGGTGCTGTTGTCGCGAGCGCCGATGATCCCCGCGACATGCGTGCCGTGTCCGTGTCGGTCGATCCAACTCCCGCTGCCGGAGCAATCGTATCCCCCGACCACATTGAGGTCCGGGTGGTTCGGATCGATCCCAGTATCCAGTACCGCGATGTCGATCGGCATCGGATCGTCGAGGCCATCGATCTTGGCTGTCCCGTTCGCCAGCGTACCGATCCGCTGGACACCGGTCGGAGTCGTCTGTGCTGCCAACTTTGTTTCCGCATCGGGGACGATGGCGGCGATGCGACCCATTGCGAGCAAGCGCTGCACTTGTCGCCCAGTCAGGTGTCCAGCGAAGCCAGCGAACGCTGTGCCGTAGACCTGCTCCGGCTCGATGCCGAACTCGCTCGCGACGCGAATCGCCTCGCTCCGGCGGACTGGAGCATAGGCATCGACGCTCGTCTCAGCGTCATCGAGGACGACGATGTAGCGAGCCGGTGGTCCTTCGGCAGCAGCGACTGCTACAGCTGCCGCGCAGAGTTGCACAACGAGAAGGAGACTCAACACGATCTGGACGACTCGGCGTGCCATGTGACCCCCTGACTGATGGACGGCCTTGCGGCCTCGCTCAGTGGAGGAAGTCGTCTGCTGTGCCGGTCGGTCAGAGGGATCGAGAGTCTCGGTGTCGACTGAGCGGAAGAGCCTAGACCGCGGCTAGCCGAGTGGGGTCAGAACGATCGTGCTGACCAGTCTTTCCCGGTCTTATCGGTTCTCGGTCCTATTCCCTGATCATCGGTGAGTCGACGAAAGGACCGGTACTCGAGAGAGGTCCACTCGGACCGGTCGCAAGTGTCCATCGTTCGTAGGCGCCCGCACTGCGAGGGAAGCCTGATACGGTCCCCAAAGCGGTATCGCGGTCGCGGTCCTGTGCCTGGACAGCGCCGTCTCGTCCCGCCGCTCATCCTGGCGCTCGGCGAGCGGCGCGCGGGAGGGGTGGCTGCGCCACCGGCACGGCGGGCGAGGCAGCGCCTCGCCCCTACGAGGTGAGGTGGTGCATCCCCAGTGTGGCCGATTCCTGCAACCGGTCGGTGGTGCGTGCGCCTGTCCTGTAGGGGTCAGGCGATGCCTAACACGCAGGCCCGGCCGGGCCGGCATACCCACCCGTCGCCGGTGACCGGTATGGCGTGTCGAATGGCTGTGTCTGGGATCACACAGGCCTGGTCGCGCGAAAATCCGCCGCGCGATGATGGAAGGGTGTGGATTGTCGCACCACCGGCACGGCGGGCGAGGCAGCGCCTCGCCCCTCCATGGGGTGGACGGCACATCCCCGGTCGGGCAGTGGTGCGCCATAGTCAGCGGTGCGCGCCCCCGTCCGGTAGGGGGCAGGCGATGCCTGACCCGCCGGCTCGCCAGGGCCGGTCAACACCCCGTGCCCGTGCGCTGATCGCCAGGGACCCGTTCGCGTCACGGTTCCTCGGTTCGTCTCGTGGGTTTGCCGCGCCTGATGGCGCGGCGGGCGAGGCAGCGCCTCGCCCCCTACAGGATTGACCGTCATGTCCGCGGTTCGATATCCGTGCACTACGAGTCGGCGCAACTGCCCCCGTATCGTAGGGGTCAGGCGGTGCCTGACCCGCCGGCCTCTGCCGCACGTCGCTGGGTCAGCCAGGTCGGAGAAGTCCAGCCCTTGCAGAAGCTTCGGGAGAACGTACATGGTCTCGAGCGGGAAGAGCCAGCGAGCCTGCGTCCAGACCAGCACGGTGGCGAGCGGGGTCGGTCGAACGAGGACCGCACGCGACGCATCCGCTGGTTCTCCTCGAGCCGAACGAAGCGTTCGCGCGCTCGTCTTTTTGTCGCTGACCGACCCCGTTCAAGCGAGAGAAGAATCGTCTTCGTCGTCGAGAAAGCCGAGCAGCTCGGCCGGGAAGGCGAGTCCGGCCTCCGGCGAGCTGGTACGCAACTGAGAGATCTGCAGCTCGGCTTGATCGAGAATGGCGTTGCATTGGCGGATCAGCTCGACTCCTCGCTGGTACTCGCGGATCGCCTCGGCTAGGGGCAGGTTCTCGTTCTCCAGTCGCTGGACGATCGCTTCGACTTCGCTGACGAGCTGCTCGAAGAGATCGATCGGGTGTGGTACCGCGCCGTCCGCTCGCTCGGCCATCCTGTCCCCCTCTCACTCGCTCGACTCGATCGATCGGACGATCGTCTCAGCCTGACCGTCGCTGAAGTAAAGGCGGAGCCCCTGGCCGAGACTGACCTGACGGATGGAACGGACGAGCTCGCCACTCGCACTGTCCTCGGCCAGGAGATAACCGCGTGCCAGTGGACCGTAGGGGCTGAGCAATTCCAGTTCGCGGCCGAGTGCTTGCACGTGCTGGCGCTGGCGTGCCAAGCGCAGCAGGATCGCCCGGTCGATCCGCCGGGCTGACTGATCCAGTCGTTGCCGCAGATTGTCCATGCGGTGGAGGGGCGCTGCGCGGTGGAGTCGATGCTGGAGCTGCCCGACATGGTCACGCGACCGCGCGAGCCGGCTGGTGACCAGTGCTTCCAGCCGCTCTTCCCAATCGACGAGTTCCCTAATCAGGGTGCGACGGTCGTGCGGCGTGACGAGTTCGGCCGCCGCTGACGGTGTCGGTGCACGGAGGTCGGCGACGTAGTCGCAGATCGTCCAATCCGTCTCGTGACCGATGGCTGACACGACGGGAATCGTGCTCGCATAGATCGCTCGAGCCAGTCGCTCGTCGTTGAAACACCAGAGGTCTTCGAGCGATCCGCCACCACGGGCGATGATGACGACCTCCGCCCGTCCGTCCGCTTGGACCGATTCCAGAGCGGCGATGAGCGTCTCGACCGCATCGTCTCCCTGGACGCGGGCCGGGGCGAGCAACAGCTGCACATAGGGGTAGCGGCGGCGCAGCACGGTTTGGATGTCGTGCCAGACTGCCCCATGGGGGGAGGTCACCACCGCGATGCACCGGGGACGCAGCGGCAGGGGGCGCTTGCGCCGCTGATCGAACAATCCCTCGCGTTCCAGCTTTTCCTTGAGGCGCTCGAACTGCTGGCGCAATGCCCCGTCGCCGAGCGGCTGAAGGTGCTCGACATACAGCTGGTAGGCACCGTCGCGCTCATAGACGCCCAGTGACCCGGTGGCGATCACGTCGTCCCCGTCGCGAGGAAGATACGGGAGGAGTTGTGCCTGGCTCCGGAACAGAACGCAGCGCAGGGTCGCGTCTCCCTCGCGCAGACTGAAGTACCAATGCCCGCTGGCATAGGTTCGAGCGTTGGTGATCTCACCGCGCACGCGGAGCATTCGGAGGGTCGGCTCTTGTTCCAAGAGATCCTTGATGAAGCGGGTGAGAGCGGCGACCCCGATGACTTCGCTCGGCAACATCCCGGTCCCTCGTCAATCGGGTCGCAGTCGCATCAGCGGCTGCCCGTATTCGACCGGCTGACCGTTCTCGACCAGGATCTCGACGATGGTGCCAGCGCGTTCCGCCACGATCTCGTTCATCACCTTCATTGCCTCGATGATCGCCACGACTTGCCCTGGCTCGACCCGATCGCCGACGCGAACGAAGGGCTCGGCACCTGGCCGTGGTGCCGCATAGAAGGTTCCGACCATCGGTGCGGTGATCGCCTCCAGCTGCTCGAGTGCCGCTGTGTCCTGCTCCGCTGTTCGCACGGGCGATACTGCTGCCGGTGACGCGAGCGTCGCTGCTTCACTGAGTGCGGCGCTCTCGAGCAGGATGCGCAAATCCCCGTGACTGACTTCGAGGCGCTGGAGTCCGGCTGCTCGCATCACCTCGACGAGTTCGCGGACCGTACGCGTCAGTGCTCCGTAGTCGGGAGCGCGAGACGGTTCCGGTCGGGTCTCTTCCGACATCGTCAGCTCACCCGCTCGATATATTCGCCAGTGCGCGTATCCACGCGCACGATATCCCCGATCTCGATGAAAAAGGGAACCGTGACGACCAGTCCTGTTTCGAGAGTTGCCGGCTTTCCACCACCGGATTGCGTATCACCGCGCACGCCGGGTGGGGTATCCACGACTTTGAGATCGACCGTGACCGGTAACTCGACTTCGACAGGCTGGCCGTTGTAGGTCAGGAGGTCGAGCTGGAGACCTTCCTTCAGGTAAGAGACTGCATCGCCGAGTGCTTCTCGATCGATCGCGAACTGTTCGAACGTTTCGGTATCCATGAAGTGGTATTGGCCACTGTCCTCATAGAGGAACTGCACCCGATGCCGCTCGAGCGGGGCGAGTTCGAAGCGTGTCCCCGCTTGGACGGTCGTCGTCGTCGTGGCTCCGGTGCGTAGGTTCTTGAGGGTCAAGCGGACGAAGGCGCTGCCGCGTCCCATCTTGACGTGCTGGTAGTCGAGGACGCGAACCAGTTCCCCGTCGATGAGCAGTGTCAAGCCCTTCCTGAGATCACCGGTCTCGATCATCCCGGAATCCCCCTGCTGTGCCGAACGTGATCGACCTCTTGTCGCTCAGTATACGAGATACGAGTCGTTCTTCCGGACGCGCAAGCGGTTCTTCCCTCACGAGCTCGCGAGGTCGATCCGCTTGGGGGTGCGGGTCACGATCTCCAAGCCGGTTTCACGGACGATTGCGAGATCCTCGATCCGGACACCACCCCATCCTGGCACATAAATCCCCGGCTCGATCGTCACCACGTGCCCGGGTTCGAGGACCTGATCCGATGCCGGTGACAGTGCGGGTGCCTCGTGCACGCGCACGCCGACGCCATGCCCCAGCGAGTGGGTGAAGGCATCCCCGTAGCCGGCCTCGGCGATCACCTGGCGAGCGAGTGCATCCGCCTCCCGTCCGGTCATGCCTGGTCGTATGCCGGCTTCCGCGGCTTCCAGGGCCGCGAGCACGATGGAGAAAATGCGCTCCAGCCGCTCGTCGGCCTGGCCGATCCAGACGGTCCGCGTCAGATCGGCGCAGTAGCCGGCGACGACGGCTCCCATGTCGATGACGATAGGTTCGCCAGCGGTCAGTCGGCGTTGCGTGGGACGATAGTGCGGGAGTGCGCCGTGTGGGCCGGAGGCCACCATGATGGGGAAGGCAACTCCATCGGCACCAGCCTCCACGAGTGCCTGCTCCAGGCGGAGTGCGACCTCGCGCTCGCTCAACCCGGGCCGGAGTTCGGCGAGCACTGCCTGGAAGGCTGTGTCAGTGACCGCCTGAGCCTGCCTGATTCGTTCCAACTCGTCCGGTGCCTTGCGAGCGCGAAGATCGTCGACCAGCGTTCCCACCGCGACGAACTCGACGGCGGGGCCCAAGGTCTCGCGCAAAACCTGGACGTCGCGATAGAGCATAGCGCGGTCCTCGAAGCCGACGCGCCGCACTCCCATTTCTTGGAGAACGATCGCGTCGCCGCGGGCAAAGTCGCGCTCCCGATCGAACACCTGAAAACCGACGGCCTCTTGCTGGGCCAGGACGCTGTTGAGTCGGCTGGTGACGACGACCGCGGCCTGGTGGCTGATCACGAGATGGCCGGCGGATTCGTTGGGAGGAATATCCTCGCCGGTAAAACCGCTCAGCCAAAACCGATTGGAAGGGTGCGTGATGACGATCGCTTCGAGTTCCTGTTCGCGCAGCCGTTCTCGCAGCCGCGCCAAGCGTTCCACTGTGTTCACCTGGTCGCTCCTTCCACTCGTCGGAGGAGATAGATGAGTGCCAGTTCGTAGCTCATCGGACCGAAACCACAAATCTGTCCGACCGCAACGGGTGCGATGACCGACCGATGCCGGAATGGTTCCCGGGCATGAATGTTGGAAAGATGGACTTCGACGACCGGTGCGGGGACCGCAGCGACCGCATCGCGCAAGGCGATGCTGTAATGGGTCAAGGCTCCGGGGTTGAGGATGATGCCAGCCACTTCCCAGCCGTAGCGCTGAATCAGGTCAACGAGTTCCCCTTCATGATTGGATTGCGCGCAGATGACCTCGAATCCGTGTGCCTGTGCCAGTTCCTGCAGGCGCTGGTCGATCTCGGCCAGTGTCGTCGTTCCATAGACCTCTGGCTCGCGCCGGCCCAGCAAATTCAGGTTCGGACCATGGAGGACGAGGAGGCGTTTGGCTCCACTCACCGGATCCATCCTTTCGCCCGAACCAGATCGCGACCGAGCAGGCCGAGGAGCACGCGGTACGGCTCCGGATTCTCCGGATGATACTCGAAGCGCGCCCGCTCGAAGTACTGAATGGTCAGACCGGTAACGGGATCGGTGAAGGGTTCCGAGATCGGGTAGCCGAAGAGCGCCAGCGACTCGCGGAAGGAGATTCCGGGGTCACCGAACTCGAGTCCATAGGAGCGCCAATAGGCGAGGAAGCGGCCACAGACGGCGTGTCCGGTCTCCGGGAAGAACCAACAGTCCCCGGAGGCAGCGCTGGGCGGGATCGGCTGAAACGCTGGGTGTCCGAGAAGGCCACGCTGCTTTGCGTCCTCCACTCCCAACCGGCCGAGCTGGACTTCGTAGGGGGTCCCTGCGAGTTCCGGATGATACTCGAACCGCTGCCGCTCGAAGTACTGGACCGTAAAGGGTTTGCCGAGATCCGGATTGACTTCGCTGAACTCCTCGGTGAGCGGGTAGCCAAAGATCGGCAGCCCGCCGCTCCGTTCCCAGAAGGCCTTGAAGCCCTGGGAGAGCGAGTGGCCGGTTTCCGGGAAGTAGCGTCGTTCCGGCGTCGACGGAAATGCGGGGATGCGAGTGGCTGGTGTGTTCAGGCGAGCGAGATCATCCCAAACAGCTGGGTCCTCGTGTCCGAGCCGCCAGAGCGCGACACCCGCGAGACCACGGTCGAGCGCCAGATCGACGCGTGCGGCCACGCTCCGCGCGTCAGCGTGCCAGACCTCGTGCTGCTGTCCCTGATCGTCGGTGTAGCGGATCCACGCCTCTTTTTCCGTTTCGTCGTAACCGCTGCTCGCTCCTGGTCGGCCGAGCAGTTCGCGTACTTGGTCATAGCGGACCGAGCGGGCTGGCGGTCCGGCAGTCACGTTCCAGTCGTAACCATACAAAGGAATGCCCAGGATCAGTTTCTCGCGGGGGACGCGCGTCGTGAGATAGCTGACGACACGTTGCACCCAGGTATAAGGGGCGACTGGACCAGGTGACCCTCCGGCATAGTGGAAATCGTAGGCCATGACGATGATGTAGTCGTTTACCTCGGCCAGTGCCGGATAGTCGTAGGCACCACCCCAGGTGGTCGGGGTGTCCGAGGTGCGGGCCACGACCGCTTGTGTCACCAACTTACCGCGCGGTCGGAGTTGGGCAGCGAGTTCGCGCATGAAGGCGGTGAGGTGCGGAGCATCGCTGGCATTCACCGCCTCGAAATCGATGTGTATGCCACTGTAGCCGCGCTCCTCGACCAGTCGCACGAGGCGAGCGATCACGGCACTGCGCTGCACGGGATCGGCGATCAGGGGGGTAAAGTCGTTCCAGCGCGGTACGTTCTTGATCATCGGGACGACCGTGAGCCCACTCTGGCGGAGGAAGCGGTCGGCGGTGGGGTCGCTCAGTTCCTCGATCGTCCCGTCAGCGCGCAGCTGGAAAAAGTACGGGGACACGATATCGAGCGTGCCGAGGTGCGCTTGGAGGGTCGCCCACGAGGTGCGGTCATATGTCACGTAGTATCCCCAGCGGACGAACGATGGTGCTGCTCGTACGCTGTGGATGTGCGTCGCGGGGGACAACACGATCGACAGCACTGCGAGCAAAAGCCCGAGTCGGAGCGTTTGCTGGCCAGCACGTATCGTCTTCACGGCATCTCCGTTCCCCTGCTCGCTTTTCACCCGCGCGGCGAGGCTTGTGCAGCGACGGCGACGACCGTGACTACGACCTCGACCGGCTCCGGATAGCCCTCGAAGGTCGCGGTACCGCGAAAACGGACGACCGGCGTGAGATAGCGCTCGCTTCCTTGCCCGGCATCGACCCACGCCAGTTCGGCACTCGTGAGACGAGCCACACCGCGCAGCGGCAGGCTCGCTCGCTCGAAAAGACGCTCGTCGACTTCGACCGTCGCGCGCCCGCTCTGGACATCCTGCCACAACGCCTGGGCTGGCCGGAGGCTGTAGGTGGATGGCTCGAGTGCTGCTGGCCAGGCCACGAATGCCTGGCGGACCGTTCCATCGCTCGCGACCGTAACGGTCGCTCCGGGAAGCGCGGAGAGGACCGGTGTCGGTTCAGCAGGACCGAAGGTGACGATAGCCAAACCGCGATCGGGCAGGCGCTCGCGTACCTGTCCCTCGTCGATCGGCGTGGAAACCAGCTGGTGACTCTGCAGCCAGTCGCGGGCGATCCGGCGGAGTTCCGCGTCGTCCGGGAGCGCGGTTTCCGTCGGTGTCGTCTCGGGAGGGGCTGCAGGCGAGTTCGTCGGCTGAGGTGTCGGGCTGGGGAGTTCGGCCTGGTACTGGATCGTCAGCTCGTTCACGATGAGCTGTCCCTGCGCGCTGCGGACGAGGAAACCGCCACCGGCTGTCCGCTCGACTGTTCCGTCGATGCCGAGCGAGCGGGCGAGAGCCATGACAGTGGTCTCCTCCCACTGGCGAGGAACCAAGCGATAGACCGGAGCGTCCTGCGGCAGGCGCGCGAGATCGAGGGCCAATTCGTAGGTCATGTTCAGGAAGTTCGGCGGGTAGGCCGGTTGTGGAATGTTCGGAACGGGCAACTCGCCGAAGGCGCCGACGACGATCGGTGGAGGCGGTGTCGGAGTCGGAGCCGGTGTCGGGGTCGCCTCAACGTCCGGCGTTTCCACCACGGACAGAGTCGGGTTACTTGGCGAACCCGCGGGAGCGGTCACGACCGGTAAGGCAGACCCGACGGATGGGGTCGTTGCCGCCCCTGGAGCTTCTGATGGGGCAGTGCGCCAGAGACCGCGGATGGCCCAGACAGCGACGAGCAGCATGGCGATCAACGCGAGCGCTGCGAAGACGATCGGGCCACGCTCGCTGCTGCTCTGGGGCGTGCTGGCTCGCCTGGCGGTGCGGCGGTCATTGCGCCGCGGACGCTTGCTGCTCGCCACGTCCCTCCCCTTCCCGCTCATCCCCAGAGGGTACCACTGGCGAGGGGGCATGCGCAGCGTGGCGCGTTGGTCGATCGTGGGTCGTCATCCTGACGACCGTCGCGGCGGACGACAGACAGAACCGATCGGGCCGATCGCCTGCCGACGGGAGGTCCTTCGCAGCGGGGCAGCTCGTGATGCACGCCCGACCGTGTTCCACGCCTCCTGGTGTGCGAACCGATCGATCGCTCTCTCCTGGTGCCGTGCGACGAACGCGAGCGAGGGGGAGGAGCCGGTGCAGCGGTCGTCCCCGAGGAACGATCCCGGCGTGCGATCGGTACCGGTTGCGGCAGCGCGAGAATGCCTGTTCAGCTCGCGAAACCGGTCACGCCGAACGCAGCCGGATGGACCAGCTTCTCTGGTCGTCAGGGAACGAAACCGACCCCAGTACGCTGCACGCACCGGGGTCGGATCGAACACGCTCGTGGGTGACGAGCTGGTCGCGATGGTCCAGCCATCAGTGCAACGAGTCGGGGCACCTGCCGCAGCGTGTCAAGCAGAAAGGATCGTCGCGAGTCGCTCCAGCAACCGATCGGTGAAGGCCTCGGTCCCCATGGCTGGCTCTCCAGGATGGGCCAAGTCAGCCGTCCGTGCACCGGAGGCGAGCGTTTCCTCGACTGCCTGCTCGATCGCCGCAGCAGCACGCTCGTTCCCGAGTGTCCAGCGAAAGAGCAGGGCCGCGCTCAGGATGGCGCCGATAGGATTGGCGATTCCCTTGCCTGCGATGTCAGGGGCTGAGCCATGCACCGGTTCGTACAGGCCGAAGCGGACCGCCGGCGAGCCAGGCCGTTGCGGTGGCTGACCGTGCAAGCTCGCGGAAGGGAGCATGCCGAGCGAACCGGCCAAGACTGCCGCCTCGTCGCTCAAGATGTCACCGAAGAGATTCTCCATGACGAGAACGTCGAAATCGCGCGGCCGGGCGACCAGACGCATCGCGCAGGAATCGACCAGCGCATGCTCGAGCGTGACGTCTGGATAGCGCTGACCGATCTCGCTGGCGACTTCGCGCCAGAGCGCCGAGGTGTTGAGAACATTCGCCTTGTCGACGCTCGTCACCTTGTGGCGACGTGCCTGGGCGAGCTGGAACGCGAGGTCGACGATCCGCGCGATCTCCTCCTCTCGATAGGGAAGGGTGTCGATCGCCCAACGGCCAGTCGGCTCGCGGCGCAGCTCGGACGGCTGACCGAAGTAGAGTCCCCCGGTCAGCTCGCGAACCACGATGAGGTCGACGCCGCGCACGATCTCCGGCTTGAGCGGCGTGGCATCAGCGAGCGGGTCGAAGACGCGCACTGGTCGCAGGTTGGCGAAGAGTCCGAGTTCCTTCCGCAAGCGCAAGAGACCGGCTTCCGGGCGAGTAGCCTTCGGGAGATGATCCCACTTGGGACCTCCGACCGCCCCGAGGAAAACGGCGTCGGAACGAAGCGCCATCTCGATCGTCTCGTCGCGGAGCGGCGTGCCGTAGGCATCGATCGCTGCCCCACCGACGAGGTCTTCCGAGAAGACGAAACGATAGCCAGTCTGGCGCCCTACCAGTTCGAGGACACGCTGGGCCGCGGCGACTACCTCTGGGCCGATACCGTCGCCCGGCAAGAGGAGCACGTGCACCTCGCTCACTGGCTTCCCCCCGCTGCCTGGCGCGCGGCGAGGCGCTCCCGGACGGCATTCAAGAGCCCACCAGCGCGGATGATGTGCTGGATGAACTCGTCGTACTGCGACGCCTTGTAGGTCTTACCGGTGCGCAGGTTGCGGACGGTTCCGTTCTCGGTGTCGATCTCGAGTTCGTCGCCCGTTTCGGTCTCGCGGACCGCCTCGGGAGCCTCCACGACCGGAAGCCCGATATTGATGGCGTTGCGGAAGAAGATCCGGGCGAACGATTCGGCCACCACCGCTTGGACACCGGCAGCTTTGATCGCGATCGGTGCATGTTCGCGTGACGAGCCACAGCCGAAGTTGCGCCCAGCCACGATGATGTCCCCCGGTTGCACCTTACTAGCGAACTCGGGGTCGATATCTTCCATGACGTGTTGTGCCAGTTCCTGGGGATCGATCGTCACCAGGTACCGGGCCGGGATGATGACATCGGTATCGATGTTGTCACCGAACTTCCAGACACGCCCGCGCATCGGCACGGGAACTGCCCTCCTCGCTTGCACGTCGACTGCCTGCGGAGAGCGGAAACCTGCTCCGCTCTCCGCTCCTCGCTTCAGTTCAGTTCGAACGGGGAGGCGACACGACCCAGAACGGCGCTCGCTGCCGCCACGGCTGGGCTGGCCAGGATGACCTCCGATTCGCGGTGTCCCATGCGCCCGCGGAAGTTGCGGTTGGTGGTCGAGACGCAGCGCTCGCCCTTGGCCAGCACGCCCATGTATCCGCCGAGGCAGGGGCCGCAGGTCGAGACCGAGAAGACAGCGCCGGCTTCCAAGAAGATGTCGACCAACCCCTCCTTGGTCGCTTGCTTGGCCACTTCCTGACTGCCCGGGATCACGATGCAGCGAACGCGCGGGTGCACCTGTCGCCCTTTCAGGATCTCGGCGGCGATGCGGAGATCGCTCAGCCGACCGTTGGTGCAGGAGCCGATGACCACTTGGTCGATCGGCAGATCACGCACCTCGTCGGCGGGGCGCACATTGGACGGCAGGTGAGGAAGCGCCACCAACGGTCGCAGGTTGGAGACATCGAATTCGATGATCTGGGCGTAGTGGGCATCCGGATCGCTGTCCACTGGCTCGTACGGTTCCGTAGTGACCTGAGCCAGCCAGGCGCGCGTCTTGTCGTCGCAGGCGAAGATGCCGGTTTTGGCACCGGCCTCGATGGCCATGTTGGCCATGGTGATCCGGTCGTCCATCGGCAGTTGGTCGATCACCGGGCCAGTGAACTCCATGCAGGCGTACAACGCCCCGTCGACGCCGATCTGCCCGATGGTGTAGAGGATGAGATCTTTTCCGGTCACGTACGGGGGGAGCGTGCCGGTGTAGACGAACTTGATCGTTTGCGGGACACGCATCCAGGTCGTGCCGGTGGCCATCGCGGCAGCGATGTCGGTCGATCCCATCCCGGTGGCGAAGGCATTGAAGGCGCCATAGGTGCAGGTATGGGAATCGGCACCGATGATGACCATGCCCGGGCGGGTGAGCCCGTGCTCCGGGAGAACGACGTGCTCGATACCCGCCCGTCCGATCTCGAAGTAGATCGCCCCCTGCTCGAGCGCGAACTCGCGCATGATCTTGGACTGCTCCGCTGCCTTGATGTCCTTTGCGGGCACGAAGTGGTCGGGCACGAAGACGACCTTCTTCGGGTCGAACACGCGTTCGACGCCGAGCTTCTTGAACTCAGCGATGGAGAGTGGGGCAGTGATGTCGTTGGTCATCACGAGATCGACCGCGACCTCGACGATTTCTCCCGGCTCGACGCGGCGACGCCCTGCCGCCCGGGCCAGGATCTTTTCTGCCATCGTCATACCCATGCTCGTCACTCACCTCCACTGACCGTGACCGGTGTCGTCAGCGCAGCCCGGTTGAGGGCCATGAGATAGGCACGGAGGCTGGCCTCGATGACGTCCGTCGCGACGCCCCGGCCATTATAGACCTGCGTGCCACAACGCAGATGGACAGTGACCTGCCCTTGCGCGTCTTCGCCCGGACTCACGGCATCGACATGGAATGCCTCCAGTTCACAGTGGCGACCCACCAGCCGGTCGATCGCCTTGAAGAGTGCATCGATCTGCCCGTTACCGGAGGCGGATGCTTCTCGCTCGACACCATCGATGTCCAGCTTGACCCAGGCTTCGGCTCGGCCCTCCGAGCCCGAGTGTGCGCGCCAGCCCTTCAAGGTGTAGCGTTGCGGCACTTGGGCCAGCTGATCCTCGACGATCGCGATGATGTCGGCATCGGTGACCGTCTTCTTCCGGTCGCAGAGATCGATGAAACGCTGGTACAGTTGCTCGATCCGCTCGCGCGAGAGATCGCCGTAGCCCAGTTCCTTGAGCCGGGCGGTGAATCCGGCACGACCGGAATGCTTGCCCAGGACGAGGCGACTGGCTTCCCAGCCGACCGACTGCGGGGTCATGATCTCGTAGGTCATGCGGTGCTTGAGCATCCCGTCCTGGTGGATGCCCGCTTCGTGCGCGAAGGCATTGGCCCCGACGATCGCTTTGTTCGGCTGGACCTGGATACCGGTGATCCGCTGGACCAGCTTGGAGGTCGGCACGATCTGTTCGGTCACGACGCGTGGCAGGATGCCCCCGAAGACGTCGCGGCGCACGTGCAGCGCCATCACGACCTCTTCCAGCGCGGTGTTCCCGGCGCGCTCGCCGATCCCGTTGATCGTCACCTCCGCCTGCCGTGCTCCGACCCGGATCGCAGCCAGCGTGTTCGCGGTGGCCAGACCGAGATCGTTGTGGCAGTGGACACTCACCGTGACCTTCTCGATGCCCGGCGTGTGCTCCATGATGTAGCGGACGAGTTCGGCGAACTCATAGGGCACCGCATACCCGACGGTATCCGGGATGTTGATCGTCGTGGCGCCTTCCTCGATGGCGGCAGCGAAGACACGGCAAAGGAAGTCCCAATCGGAGCGGGTCGCGTCCTCCGCGGAGAACTCGACGTCGCTGACATAGCGCTTGGCGGTCCGCACCGCGAAGCGGGCAGCCTCCAGAACTTGCTCTGGTGTCTTGCGGAGCTTGTATTCCATATGGATGGGCGAGGTCGCGATGAAGGTATGGATGCGCGGCTGTTCAGCGTCGCGCACCCCTTCCCACGCCGCATCGATGTCCTGCTGATTGGCACGCGCCAGCGCACAGATCGTCACACCCTTGATCTCGCGACTGATCCGCTGGACGGCGCGAAGGTCACCGGGTGAGGCCGCAGGAAAGCCTGCCTCGATGACGTCTACCCCGAGCTTGACCAACTGCCGGGCGACTTCGATCTTCTCGTCCTCGGTCATCGTTGCGCCCGGTGACTGCTCACCGTCCCGCAGTGTGGTATCGAAGATGATCAATCGCTCGCTCATCGACTCCCTCCAGTACCTGGATTCAGCTTATGGAACCGCCCTCTCGTGCGGGAGGCCGGTGACCCGTTCCGAGAGGCTATCACGACCGTCCCGCGATCATCCTGGCCCCTCCCCGGGGCCGACTAAGGGAGAGTCGGAGCAGGCTCGAGACCCGATAGAACATCGTTCCCCTCAGATGCCGAGCGGCCCGTCCGCGAAGGGACGGGCCGCTCCCGTGGTACCACCCTACTTGGCCGTCGCCTCCGAAGAAGCGACGCCCACTCGCTGCGCGATAACGGGCGCAACCCGACGCTCGCTACTCGACCAGGTTCGCGAGCGCAGCTCTGGGACGAGTTCGCGCACCGCACCGGACCGGGCTTCCACCGCGAGCCCCGGCTCGCTGACCGGGTTCGGCGCGCTACTGCTTCCCTTCCGCGCCTTTGTTTCTGAGACTAGCAGATCCGCACACGCTTCGTCAAGTGCTGTGTCGTCGAACTCGTTTCACCCGCCGCTGGAGCATGCCGGCATGCTCCGAGTTAGCGAGTGCCACGCTCAGGTGAGGCGGAGAGCGAGCGGGCCGGTGCGTGCCCCTTCCTCATTTCATTCGTCTTCCTCAGGTGATTCGTCCTCGCCTGGCCATGTGCCGGGTTCGCCACGTCGCTCTCGTTCGCCGCCCCCTTCGCCGAAGGTCGCCAGGAGGCCACGGATGAGTTGGTCCTTCTCCTGGGCTGAGAGGTCGGCTTCAGGGTGGAGCGGGAGATAGAACCACGGCGGCATCTTGCCTTTGCGGATCTGTTCGACCGATTCGTCACACTCCGCTTCGCCTCCGCTTCCCCACTCCGAGACGTTGCACTTCTGCCGTCCTTCGGTGACGTCGCGATAGGCCAGGAAAGCAGCCGGTGCGACGTAGGTATACCAGCGCCAGTTGGTTTGGTTGGAGTGACAGTCGCCACAGGCACGCATGAAGAGTTCGCGTGTCTGGGGACTGTCCCAGGCGGGCTCAGCGATTACCGGTGGATTGGTGCGCGGGAGCGCCAGGGCGACGCCCTGCAGTACGACGAAGAAAGTGAGCAGCATCCCTCCGACAACGAGTGCGATCCGTTTGCCGCGACTGGAGCGCTCGGCTCGTCGGAGCGTTTGCGGTTGGACCATCGGTCACCTCCCTGTTCTGGTCTTCCCGAGCCGGTCGTCATCTGGCTTTCGAGACGGAGTCTCGCTACCCTCGGTCAACGCTGCGTAAACGAACCGGTTGAGACACGTTGTCCTGCCTTCGCTGTCATGGGATACTGCCTGGGGAAGGAGGCAACGGCGATGGGAATCGTTTTCGGTGCCGTGGCACCGCACGGTTTTCCGATCATCCCTGAGCTTTCCGAGGATGCCGAAGGCGGGTTGGCGACGCGGGTCGCGATGTTCGAGCTGGGGCGGCGCTGTGCTGCGGCCCAGCCGGACGTTCTCGTCGTGGCGACACCGCATGGTGTGCGCGTGGATAGCATGGTCTGCCTGGCCTTTACAGCGCGGGGAGCAGGGACACTCCGCTGGCGTGGGCGACAGATCGAGATGAACGTCCCGTTGGATCGGGCAGCGACGGAGGCGATCGCGGGAGCAGCGCGCGAACTGGGTGTTCCGGTGGCGTTGGCTGGTTTTGCCGGGAATCGCTGGGATCAATCGGTCATTCCGCTCGATTGGGGGACGATGACGCCGCTCTGGTTTCTCGGGCACGGCCGGAATCTGGTCGGCCATGGCGATGTCCTGGCGCCGCCGCCCGAGCAAGAGAGTGGCCCGCCAGTCGTGATCGTGACTCCCTCCCGTCGGCTGCCGCGCGAACGCTTGGTGACGTTCGGTGAAGCCGTGGCGCTCGCTGCTGAGCGAGACGGCCGGCGCATCGCCTTCATCGCCAGCTGTGACTGGGCCCATACCCACCGCGCCGATGGCCCCTACGGATTTCATCCCGATGCCGCCGAGGTCGACCGGTTGGTCGTGGAAGCGCTCGAAGCTAACGATCCGGGCCGACTGATCGAGCTACCAGAGGAGAAGGCGACGAACGCGGCGATCGATGGCTTGTGGCAGACCCTGATGCTGGCCGGGGTGATGCGACGGGTTCCCTTGCGCGGCGAGGTTCTCTGCTACGAGGCGCCGAGCTACTACAGCATGATCGTCGCCGCGTTCAGCCC
>NZ_JBRBZA010000071.1:0-33075 GCF_053493975.1 Thermomicrobium sp. | reverse complement strand
ACGGGGCGGGGGAACCGACGCTACCTTCACTGTTCGGCGCGTCGCTGCACACGGAGTCGGCGTCGAGCGGACCTTCCCACTGCACAGCCCATTGATCGAGAAAATCGAGGTGCTGCGGCACGGCAAGGTTCGGCGGGCGCGGCTTTACTACCTGCGTGAGCGAGCAGGTAAGGCAGCTCGTCTGAAGGAGCGCCGTCGCCCCGAAGGTAGCTACCTGCGCTGAGGAGCGGAACGATGGTCTCGCTCGCCTCGACTCGTCTCCGGCGTTCTGGCCGAGGCGAGCGACCGACGTTCGAACTCGAGCAAGCTCTTTGGCGCGCGGGCAACCGTTGGGTCGCTGGTGTCGACGAGGTCGGGCGCGGAGCGCTGGCTGGTCCGGTCGTGGCGGCTGCCTGTATCTTCGAGCCGTCAACTGAGTTGCCCGATCGATTGCAGGATTCGAAGCGGTTGACTGCTGCACAACGGCGAGTGCTGGCTGACTGGGTGCGGCAGTGTTCGCTTCGTTGGGCCATCGGTGCAGCGTCGCATCGTGAGGTCGACCGACTGGGTATCGTCCGGGCGACCGCTCTGGCCATGCTGAGGGCGCTCCAGCGTCTCGGTCCTGTCGATCATGTCCTCTACGATGGTTTGCCACTCACCGAGTTCGACCACCTGCCTGGAACAGCGGTCGTGCATGGTGACATGCGTTGTGCATCGATCGCCGCTGCATCGATCTTGGCAAAGGTGATCCGTGACGATCTCATGGCCCGTCTGGCAGTCCGATATCCTGGCTACGGTTGGGAAGAAAATGCCGGATACGGCACACCGGCGCATCGACGGGCGATTCGCGAGCTTGGCTGGACGCCGTTCCACCGGCGGTCGTTCCAAGTGAGGGTAGAGACGGACGAGGAGTAGTCGGTGGAGCGGCAGTGCCTGGGCGAGGCAGGCGAGCGAGCGGCAGCGAGATGGCTCGAAGAGGCGGGTTGGCATGTCGTGGCTCGCAACTGGCGGTGTCGCCAGGGTGAATTGGACATCGTCGCGCTCGATGGGGACGTGCTCGTGGCGGTGGAAGTGAAAGTGAGGCGGGACGCTGGAAACGAGCCCGCCGAGTGGGCTGTGACGCCTCGGAAAGGCCGTCGGCTCCTGGCTGCATTGTCTGCATTCCTCGCCGCTCATCCGGAACATCAAGAGCGACTCTGTCGCGTCGATCTCATCGCGGTCACGGTCGATCGGCGCGGCCGAATCGTTCGCTGGAGTCACCTGGCCGGGTGCGTGAGCGAAGGGGACGGTGCGTGAGGTGATCGATCCGCAGCTTCGTGAGCGACTCTGGGCAGCGGGACGAGCGCGACGCGACGAGATGGTCGCGTTCGCGCAACAGCTCGTACAGACTCGCAGTTTGCCCGGAGAGGAACAGGCTGTCGCCGAGCTGGTTCTATCGCGTCTGCGCACGCTGGGCTTCGAGGAGGCTGATCTGGATGCGGCAGGGAATGTCGTGGGAGTCCTACGCGGGAGCGGCGCTGGGCGCTCCGTGCAGTTCAATGCTCATTTGGATCATGTGCACGAGGGCGATCCGAGTGCCTGGCGATACCCGCCTTACGCGGGAGTGATCGCTGACGGCGTGCTCTACGGCAGGGGTGCGTCCGACGTGAAAGGGGCGCTGGCGAGCCAAGTCTATGGGCTCGTCCTTTTGCGTGATCTGGGCCTCGTGCCTTCCGGTGACTGTTACGTGACGGGAGTCGTTCAAGAGGAGGTTGGCGGAGCGGGTGCTGCAGCGCTTTGCGAGTGGCTGCGCACCGATGTCGTCGTCTTAGGGGAAGCGACGAATCTCGAGTTGCGACGAGGCCATCGTGGGCGCGTCGGTGTGGAAGTCCGCTTCATCGGTCGGTCCGCGCATGCGAGTGCCCCGGAGCGAGGTGTGAACCCGTTATTCGCACTAGGACGCTTCTTGTGCCGGCTCGACGAACTTCCACGCGGCAGCCATCCGGAATTGGGCCGGAGTTCCGTTGCGCCGACCCTGGTGTGGACCGATCAATCGAGTGCGAATGTCATCCCTGGGGTGGTGACGGTGGTGCTCGATTGGCGGACTGTTCCTGGAGAGGACGCGGATGCGCTCCGCGATGCCGTAGAGGCGCTGGCTCGTGTCTGTGTGGGAGACGACGTCCGGACGGAAGTGACGGTGTCCTCGCGGAAGCTCGAGACATATCGGGGACTCACCATCGAACTCCCGCCGACACGCGGCTTCGTTCTCCCGGTCGATCACCCGGCGGTGACCGTGGCTCGCAGCACATTGGAGGCTGTCCTGGCACGACCGGTTCCGGACGGATTCTGGCGTTTCGCTACGGACGGCGGACACTTCATGGCACACGGCATGGCCACCATCGGTTTCGCGCCTGGCGAGGAGCGCCTCGCGCACACGGTCGACGACAGCATCCGCCTGGCCGATCTGGAAGCGGCCATGGTGGGTTATGCTGCTCTGGCACTGACATTGACGCGCGGGGAGGAGCCTCTGTGAGCAGCATCGAACAGCATCGGATGGCAGCACCGCGCAACGTCGCTTGCGCGGTCATCACCGTGAGCGACACGCGAACGGTCGAGACGGATACGAGCGGCGCGCTGATTCGTGAGCGATTGGAGCGTGCTGGACATACTGTCGTATTTTATGCCATCGTGCCGGATGAGCGGGAGGAGATCGGCCGGCTAGTCGACGAGTTGGTGCAGCGACCAGACTGCGATGCCGTTCTTCTCAACGGCGGTACTGGGATCGCGCGGCGCGATGTGACCTACGAGGCGATCGCGGAACGGCTCGAAAAGCGTCTCGACGGGTTCGGTGAGCTCTTTCGTTGGTTGAGCTATCGAGAAGTCGGAACTGCTGCGATGCTCTCGCGAGCGCTTGCCGGAGTGTATCGTGGCCGGATCGTCATCGCCATGCCAGGCTCGACCGGTGCTGTGCGATTGGCCATGGATGAACTCGTTCTTCCCGAACTGGCACACCTCGTCTTCGAAGCACGCAAGTGAGAAAGAGGTAGATACGATGGGCGACGCAGCAGTACGGCGACCACCGCAAGTCTTGCGAGGTATGCGCGACTTCACTCCGCGGCAGATGCTTCTGCGGCAACGAGTCATGGAGATTCTCCGACAGGTCTTCGAACGGTACGGGTACGACCCGATCGATACACCGCTGCTCGAGTATTACGAGGTGCTCTCGGGAAAGTACGGGGAAGAAGGAGAAAAGCTCCTCTACCGCTTCGTCGATCAGGGTGGTCGGGAGGTCGGGCTGCGCTATGACCTGACTGTTCCGCTGGCACGGTACGTGGCAGTGCATCGCGCTGAGTTGACGTTTCCGTTCAAGCGTTACCACATCGGGCCGGTCTTCCGCGCTGAGCGGCCACAGCGCGGACGGTTTCGCCAGTTCTGGCAGTGCGATGTCGACGTGGTCGGTACTCGGTCGATGATGGCCGACGCGGAAGTGCTGTCGGTCTGGATCGATGCGCTCGATGCCTTGCGTATTCCCAACGCCGTGATCCACATCAATCATCGTCAGCTCCTGGAGGCTCTCGTCAGAAGAGCTGGTGTGGCGCCGAGTCTCGCACTCGGTGTGTTTCGTGCCATCGACAAGCTGGCAAAGATCGGGCTCGACGGTGTACGGGAGGAACTCCACCGTATCGGTGTCGAGGCACCGGCGGCTGAGCGGGTGCTCGCCGCGATCGCGCTGCGCGGCGAGCCGGAGTCGATCATTCCCGAGCTGCGGGCGATGTTTTCGGGGGATGAGGCAGCCGAACGGGCTGTCAGCGAACTGGCTGAGCTTTTCCGCTATCTCGAATGGTTCGGGGTGCGACCAGGGAGCGCGATCGTCGATCTCTCGCTCGCCCGGGGGCTGGATTACTATACCGGACCCGTGGCCGAAGCGATCGTCAGCGAGCCAGCGATCGGTTCGCTGGGGGGCGCGGGGCGCTATGATCACTTGATCGGACTCTTTTTGGGAGAGGAAATCCCCGCGACCGGGGCATCACTCGGCCTCGAGCGCCTGGTGGAGGTCGTCGATGAGTATGGTTTGCTGCCGACGCCGGCGAGCGTGACGGAGGTGCTGGTCGTCTCGGTCGAAGTGGACCATCGAGCGGAGGCGCTGCGCATCGCCCGTGAACTCCGGCGGGCAGGACTCGCCACTGAGGTCTATTTGGGTGAGCGGATCGACCTTCGACGTCAACTCCACTATGCCGACCGCAAGGGTGTTCCGGTCGCAGTCCTCATCGGGCCGGACGAGATGGCGAGTGACATGGTGACGGTGCGCGATCTGCGAACAGGAGAGCAAGTTCGGGTTCCACGCGTAGAGCTCGTGGCTGCGGTGCGGAAACCGCTGGGCGCCGCCCAACAGAGCGAGGAGGGG
Organism: Thermomicrobium sp.; assembly: GCF_053493975.1. Lineage (NCBI taxonomy): Bacteria > Pseudomonadati > Thermomicrobiota > Thermomicrobia > Thermomicrobiales > Thermomicrobiaceae > Thermomicrobium > Thermomicrobium sp. The sequence goes on along the minus strand of NZ_JBRBZA010000071.1, from coordinate 28,712 downwards.
TAGTGGGGATGAGTGATGTGACACCGCACCGCCGCATCATGGTCGTGGTGGCTCATCCTGACGACATGGAATTCGGGGCCGGAGGAACGGTTGCCCGCTTGGCTCGCGAGGGGAAGGAAATCGTTCTCGTGCAATGTACCTCCGGGGATAAAGGTACGAATCGACGCGACCTCACTCCCGAAGAACTCGCACGAGAGCGAGAAGACGAAGAACGGGAAGCGTGTCGCCGGCTTGGTGTCTCCGAAATCGTCTTCCTGCGGATGCCGGATGGGGAACTCATGCCGGATCTGGCTTTTCGCGAGCGGATCGTGCGACAGATCCGGGCGTATCGTCCAGACATCGTGATCACGCATGATCCATTTCGGCCGTACGCCCTGCATCCTGATCACCGGGCGGTCGGCATCACGACGATCGATGCCGTCTATCCGACGGCCCGCGATCCCTTGTATTTTCCCCAGCATCTCGCTGAGGGGCTGGAACCCCATAAAGTCGCTGAACTGTGGCTTTTCGGTACGCAATATCCTGATCTCTACGTCGACATCAGCGAGACGCTCGACCTCAAGATCGCCGCGCTCGCTGCCCACCAGAGCCAGATCCACGATATCGAGGAACTCGCCCAGCGCGTCCGCGAGCGTGCCGCCGAGATCGGTGCCGAGCGCGGGCTGCGCTACGCAGAAGCGTTCAAGGTGATCACGCTCCGCCGCTAACGCGAATTTGCAACGAATCAGTTGCCTTTCTCTCCGTCGCCTGCTATCCTGGTGATAGCTGTCCCGCGATGCCCTATGATAGGAGTGGCGCGGCTTGCAGGCTGACGAAGGGAGTTACGAGATGATCAGTCCCGTCGTCCAGCAACCCCGACGAACCGACGAGCGAGCCGTGCCGCGTCCAGGCGAGCGAATCACCCGCGATGCCTACGGTCGGCCGATCACCTATCTCCGAATTTCGTTGACGGACCGCTGTAACCTCCGCTGCGTCTATTGCATGCCAGCCCACGGCATGAAGTTCGCCCCGCGTGAGGAACTCCTGACCGACGAGGAACTTCTGACGATCGTGCGTGCCGCAGCGCGTATCGGGTTCAGTCGCTTGCGGCTGACCGGAGGGGAGCCGACGGTTCGTCCGGGTCTCGTGGAACTCGTGCGTGCCATGGCGGCGATTCCCGGCGTCGAAGATATTTCGATGACGACGAACGGGCTTCTCCTCGAGCGCTTGGCACACGACCTCGCGGCCGCCGGATTGCGACGCATCAACATCAGCCTGGACACGCTCGATCCCGAGCGCTACCGAATCATGACCCGTGGGGGGCGGATCGAGAAGGTTTTCGCGGGTATCGCGGCCGCTGAGGACGCTGGCTTGCGACCGATCAAGCTGAATGCCGTGGTCGTTCGGGGTCTCAACGATCACGAGGTGCCAGCACTCGCTGGTCTGACGCTCGAGCGACCATGGCAGGTGCGCTTCATCGAGGTGATGCCTTTGGAGGGTGTCGCTGACGTTCACGATGCGGGACTCGTCACCAGCGCCGAGACGCGGGCGCGTATCGAGGAAGCCTTCGGTCCTCTCGAAGAGGTCGAGGCGCCGCTGAGCGATCCGGCCCGAGTCTTCCGTATCCGCGGAGCGCAAGGCACGCTCGGATTCATCAGTCCGGTGAGCGAACCTTTTTGTGCCTTTTGCAACCGGATTCGTCTGACTGCTGACGGGAAGCTACGTCTCTGCTTGCTGCGGAGCGACGAAGTCGATATCCGCGAGCTCGTGCGTCGGGGGGCGAGCGAAGAGGAGCTGAGCGAGCGTATTCGTGCTGCAGTCTGGCGGAAGCCGTGGGGACACGGACTCCGCGAAGGCGATCGTCGAACTGGGCGAGGTATGAGTCAGATCGGTGGTTGAATCGCTCGGGAAAGAATACGACGGAAAGACGAGCGGAGAAGCAACGGTAGGTCGCCCGTCCCTTCTCCGCTCGTTCGGTGCTCAATCGCGGTGATGACCATTGGAAAGGGTAGCGGTGAGCTGCTTGGCTGCTGGGCGAGTCGGCTCGTATCCGCGCCCATTCCCATTGGTCGCGAGATCCGCCGTTGAGGTCGCGAGCGGTTGGATGCCTCGCTCCGGCGCCGTGGACGGTTGCTCGCCGATGGCGAAACGGGTGACGAGGGAGCGGAGGCGAGCTGTGTACCGCGCGACGACAGCCGATTGGGTTCCAACGGCTTCGATCGCCTGCGTGGCGGCATCGACCTGCTGCGTGACACGTTCCGCACCACGTTGCTGCGCGCTCACCACGCGCTCGATCGCCTTGACAGCGTCCGTGACTTGAGCTGCCTGCGCAGCCATCTCCTCGGCGGCGGTGGCATTCTGTTCGATGACCGCACTGATCTCGCGGAGTGCAGAGACGACGCGTTCGCTCGCCTGCGCCATCTGGTGAGCTGCGGCTGTGATGGCACTGACACGCTCGGCCGTTTGTTCGACTGCTTGGAGAATGGCTTGCAAGGCGCGGCCCGCTTGATCGGCTCGGTCAGTGCCACGCGTCACTCGCTCGGCTCCTGCACGCATGGCCTCGACTGCCTGCTCGGTCGCGGTACGCACTTGATCGATCAAATTGGCGATATCCTGGGTCTCGCGGCGGCTCCGTTCAGCGAGCTTGCGGACTTCGTCGGCGACGACAGCGAAGCCGCGGCCATGCTCGCCCGCTCGAGCAGCTTCGATGGCTGCGTTGAGCGCGAGTAAGTTCGTCTGTTCTGCGAGGTTGTCGATCGTCTCGACGACAGCACTGATCTGCTGACCGAGCTGACCGAGTTCAGCCACACGCTCGGCTGCGGCGAGGACGACATTCCGGATTTCCTGCATCGATTGAACAGTCTGGCGTACCGCGTCGGCGCCAGCGTCGGCGGATTGCCGCGTATGGGAGGTCGCTTGCTCGACAGCGGCAGTGTCCGCCAGGACACGTTGCACCTGGGCCGTGAGCTCGTTGGCTGCAGCGTTGATTCGTTCCAGGCTTTTCGCTTGCGCGCTGGCGCCAGCGGCAACCGATTGCACGACCTGTTGGAGTTGCTCCATGGAACTCCGAGCCGTGATCGACGCCTGCGCGACTTCGCTGGAGCCTTGGGCAACTTCGCTCACGCTCGAGCTGACGTCGCGCATGGCGCCGGCCGACTCGGCCGTGGCGTGATCCATATGTTCCATGGCTGTGGTCAGTCCATCGGCTGCTTGCTGGATGTCGGCTACCATAGAACGCAACTCGCGGACCATCGAGTCGAGTTCGGTTGCAGCACTACCCAGCTGCTGCTGGACAGAATTGAACGATTCGACCATCTGGCCGATCTCGTCCTTCCAACTGACTCGAATGTCCTGAGCAGCGAAGCTGACCGAGTTCGTGAGATCGCCCGATGCGATGCGGCGCAGCGCTTCTGCGAGAGCCGGAACATGCTCGCTGGCGAGCTGATGCGCGGCACGCGAGAGAGCGAGAGCGGTGCTCCGGATGCGCTGTGCGATGAGTACACCGACGGCAGTTTGGAGAACGACGAAGAAAGCATGGATGAAGGTTATGGTCCATGACGGCCCATCTTTGTACACGCTGTACGGGAAGAACGCGTTGAACAAGACGTGGTGAACAGCGATGAGACCAGCAGCCAGTAGGATGGGGAGCCAGTCATAGAGGTAGGCCTAGGCCACGAAGATTTGGAAATGCATCTCGATGAGGCCGCCGGACAGGTGGATCAGGAGCGCTGCATAGAGCATGAGCAGTCCAGCAGCGATCAGACGGTACGTTCTGGTTCCGGCGAAAATGGGATAAGTAGCGGTCGCGATTCCGCTCAGAGCGGCTGCTCCAACGAGCGCTTGCCAGAGCGGATGCTTCCCGAACAAGAGCGTCACTGCCAATGCGGCGACTGCATGTCCCCACAGAATCCACAAACTGATCCGGTCCCGTGACCGGTCAGCGGCGCCGACTTCCATCGCCATCGTAACCTCCCCTCACCGCACGATCCGTTCGCGTCCTGTCATCAGAGTTCGACCGAGGAGGGCCCGAACTTGAGGTGACGGGAGGTACTGGGATCCCTGAGAGATGATGGCTAGGCCAGGCGGGCCTGCTGTGCTCTGCGCCGGAGATCGGCCGGTTCGTCTGCGGACGCCAGGTGCTGGTCGAGCACGACGACCAGGAAGCGCACTGCCGCCCGCGATCTGCGCTCAACGAGTCAGCCAGGTCCGCCCATAGTCGCGCATGGCACGAACGAGAGGGATGAGCGCTTCGCCGCGCGGAGTGAGTGCGTATCGATGGTGACTCCCATCGCTTTCGACGCGGCGAATCAGTCCGGCAGCTTCGAGTTGCTTCAGGCGCGTGGAGAGAGTCTTTGGACTGATCCCGCAAACGGAGCGCTCGAGTTGGCTGAATCGATCGAGTCCGCGCGCCAGATCTCGGAGAATCAGAGGAGTCCAGCGGTCACAGAGGATGGCCGCGGTGCGAGCGAGCGGGCATCGTTCCGGCGGTAGCGGCAGCGTGTGCATCGCAGACTCACCTCCGTCCTGCCACGCGGTATGCTCGGTACGCCCGGCAGCCGGTGCTCGCCTCTGGAGCGTAGCAGTTGTTGTGGGGGCGGGGCAAGCGGGAGGGATGCGAGGGCGCGCGGTATGTCCGAGAGATTGCTGCCGATCTGGCCGGTGGCGGAGTGGTCACCCGTTGAACCGACTCTCGCGCGGCTCGCTGGCACGCTCGTTGCAGGAATCGGCGCGATCGCCCTCGCGGTCGTTCTCGTCCTGTTCGGTCCTCTGCCAGCGGCTCTCGTCCTGCCTGGTATCGTCGCGATGCTGCTCATCGTCAGCGATGTGCGGGCCGGCTTGTGGGTCGTACTCGCGATCATTGCTCTCGTGCCATATGCCGTCATTCCAGTCAAAATCGTCGTTACGCCGCCACTTTTGGAGGTGGCAGGCCTCGGCGTGCTCAGTGTGTGGCTTCTCCGGCTCTTCTTGCGCCGGGACGAGACGATTCCCAATCATCCGCTTTTGATCGCTGTCATGCTTTTCGTTGCGGTGACGGTTTTCGCCTTCGTCCTCGGAGTCGATCGTGGCTACACGTCGCAGACGTACCACGATTTTGCGAAGTTTCTGGTCAGTCTCGGTCTCTTCTTCGTGGCGTGGTCCTCGTTCCAGGGCTATGCGGACGTTCGTCGTTTTACCAGGGTTTTTCTCGTGCTGGCGAGCGTCGCTGCGGCTATTGGCTTGGTTCTCTACGCTGGTGGACCACGACTGACGCTCGCAGTGCTGGCCCGCTTGATTCCCTATGGGTATCCGGGCACTCGGATCGTCCGCTATATCGAAGACGACCCTGCGAAGCCGATGCGTCTGACCAGTACGAGCGTCGATCCCAATTCGTTCGCAGGGCTTCTGGCACTGGCTGTGGTTCTCGCGGTTACGATGACGGTCGCGCAGCGACCCGCTGTTCCTCGCTGGCTCGCCTCGCTCGCGGCAGTCGTGTCCGGCTCGGCCTTGCTCCTGACGTACTCGCGCGCAGGTTGGTTGGGTGCTGCGTTCGGTATCGGTCTCGTCGCTCTGGCGCGCTATCGCTGGCTCCTGGTGCCGGCCGGGCTCGGTCTTGCTGGCGTCATCATGTTGGGGTTCGGCGAGCGCTTCCTGGAACGACTGTGGCAAGGCTTCATGTTGCAGGATCCCGCTACGCGCATGCGACTCGAAGAGTACCGGACGGCGCTAACGATAATCCGCGAATATCCTGCTTTCGGGGTCGGTTTCGGAGCAGCGCCGACAGTCGAGCTGTGGACTGGGGTTTCGAGTATCTACCTTCTGATCGCGGAACGGGTAGGACTCTTGGGACTGGGAACATTCCTCGTTGCAGTAGTGGGCATAGCTTGGACAGGATGGCGAACCTGGCACCGGATGGCTGCGAGCGCGGAGGGCGATCTTCTCCTCGCCTGGCTCGGTGCGCAGGCCGCAGCGCTGCTGATCGGGCTCTTCGATCATTATTACGTTAACATCAGCTTTCCACACATGGTTGCGATCTTCTGGTTGGCGCACGCGATGGTGCTGGTCACCAGCACAAGATCGACAGGAAAACGACACGCAGGAGGGTGAACAGCATGGGGATGATGATCCGAAACCTCAGGATCGCCGGGCCAACACCATTGCCGCCCGCGGTCGTCGAGGCGTTGCAGCGTCCGATGGTCCCGCATCGCGGGGGATGGTTCCGAGGGTTAGTGCGGTCCCTCTTGGAGCGACTGCGCGACCTGCACCGGACAGATGGAGACGTTTTCGTGATACCGGGTACTGGATCGGCAGGCTGGGAGATTGCACTGGTCAATCTGTTGGCCCCCGGGGATCGCGTTCTCCTGCTCGTGAATGGCGACTTCGGTGAGCGGTGGCGGCGGGTGGCGGAGCGGTATGGACTGCAGGTGATGGTGCGCGAGGTTCCTTATGGGATGGCCATCAAGCCCGGTGACGTTGCAGGGTGGCTCGCGGAGACGGAGCCAGTGCGAGCTGTTTTGCTGATCTATAACGAAACGTCGACTGGGCTCACGAATCCGCTGCGAGAGATCGCTGCTGTCGTGCGGGATGCTGGCGCGCTCCTGGTGGTGGATGGGGTGAGCGCGGTGGCTGGACTGCCCCTGGAGATGGATGAGTGGGGAGTGGATTTCATCTTCAGTGGTTCCCAGAAGGCGTGGATGTGTCCGCCGGGGCTGGTCATCGTCGCTGTCGGCTCGCGAGCCTGGCAGGTGATCGACCAGGCCGGCTATCCGCGCGCTTTCTGGGATCTCCGGGAGTACCGGTCTGCTGCACGGACAGGAGATCTGCCGTCGACTGCACCGATCAGTCTGCTCTATGCCTTGGACGCAGCGGTCCAGCTGATCGAAGCGGAGGGCGTAGAGAACGTTTGGACGAGACACCGAGATCTTGCCAGGAGATTTCGCCACGTCACGAGCGAGTTGGGCTTTACCTGCTTCGCAGAAAGGGGCTACGAAAGCGATACGGTGACGGCGCTCGTCCCGCCGAGGGGGATCGATGCTGAGGAACTGGTTCGCAGCCTGGAAGAGCGCTACGGGATCGCGGTCAATGGTGGTCAAGGGCGCCTGAAGGGACAGATCATTCGGGTAGGGCATATGGGATGGGTGCGCTGGAGTGATCTCGAGGAGGTGTGTGCGGCGTTAGCCAGTGAAGTGGAGCGAGGAGTTCCTGATCGAAGCGAAGCAGTTGGAGACTGACCGAACTAGCCGTTGTCCCGTACAGCTCATGGAGCGCGACTGACGAGTCGAGCAAGGTGCTTGTCGTGATCGCGACTTCCCGGTATACTAGCGTCGGTGTCTCGCTAGCCGACGGACCGCGGGCGTCCGGAAGGTTGGCAAAATTACGGCACTCGAGGAAGGTACATGGTGGGGCAGCAGATCGACGAAGTGCACTTCGGTCGGCAGGGACTGGGGAGCATCCCGGTCATGGATGATGCGGAGATTTTTCAGCGCTTGCTGGATGACCCGAGTCACGATTACCGGTTGTTCCGGTATGGTGACGTGGTCGAAGGCGAGGTCATGCGCGTCGGCCGGGACGAGATCCTGGTCGATATCGGTGGCAAGTGCGAGGGCGTCGTGCCGAGCCGGGAGTTCCAGACCTTGTCGCCGGAGGAGCTCGGTCGGTTGCGGCCTGGCGATCGAGTGCTCGTCTTCGTTCTCCAGCCGGAGGATCAGGCTGGCCAGGCGATTCTCTCGATCGATCGTGCGCGACAGGAGAAGACCTGGCGACGACTTCAAGAGGTTTTCGAGGCTGGAGGCGTCATCGAGGCGGAAGTCGTCAACTACAACAAAGGTGGCCTGTTGGTAAACCTCGACGGCATTCGTGGGTTCGTGCCGGCATCGCAGGTGGTGGCCATCCGCGGCGGGGATGAGGTGAGCAAACAGGCCGATATGGCGCGGATGGTGGGGCAGCGGTTGAGGCTCAAGATCGTCGAGATCAATCGTCACCGCAATCGCTTGATTCTCTCCGAACGACAGGCAGTGCAGGAACAGCGCGATGCGATGAAGGCGCAGCTCATCGAGACGCTGCGCGAGGGTGAGACTCGGCGGGGGCGGGTCACCAGCATCGCCGACTTCGGCGTGTTCGTGGATATCGGGGGTGCGGATGGTCTCGTCCACCTCTCGGAGATTTCTTGGACGCGCGTCAAGCATCCGAGCGAAGTGCTGCGGGTCGGCGACGAAGTCGACGTGATGGTCCTCTCGGTCAACCCGGAACAGCGCAAGATCGCGCTGTCGATCCGTCGGACGCAGCCTGAGCCGTGGATGCAGGTGGCGAGTCAGTTCCAGGTCGGGCAGGTAGTGCGTGGCACGATCACGCAGCTCGCGTCGTTCGGGGCGTTCGCCCGGTTGCAGGAGGGTGTGGAAGGGCTGATCCACGTCTCGGAGTTGGCCGGGTGGCGGGTCGAGCATCCGAACGAGGTGTTGCAAGAGGGTGATGAGGTCATCGTGCGCGTGATCCGCATCGATCCGGCGAGGCGGCGGATCGGGTTGAGCTTGAGGCGCGCCCTGGAGGTTCCAGACGAGGAACTGGAAGCCACTTTGGGGCCCGAGGCTGTGGCGATCAAGCAGCAGCTGATCGCTCGCGGTATCACGCCGTACGGTGCGGACGGCGAAGAAGCCGAGGTGTCCGACGTCGATCTCGAATCCGAGCCGGCTGATGAAGAGCTGCCGGCCGAGAATGGTGGAGACGCCTGAGTCTCACCAGCAGGGTACCTCGAACAACGGGTAGCGAGAACGCGATCGTCGATTGCTCGGGAGGAGCCCCCAGGCCAGAGCTGGGGGCTTCGCCTTCCTGGATGCTCGCTGCAGGCGTTGGTACGCGGCGCCTGGGCTAGGTACACTTGATCGGTGCAGGAGGTGAGACGCAGGAATCGACGACGCGCGGAGCTTTCTCGCACCGGCTTTCTTGCCGACATCTCTTGAGTGAGGACGGGCATTCGCCCGGGAGTGTGTGCTATGGCGGACAAGTTCGAGAAGTTCACGGAACGAGCCCGGAAAGTGCTCGCGCTTGCCCAAGAGGAAGCGCGACGCTTCAACCACAACTACATCGGCACCGAGCACCTGCTCCTCGGTCTCGTGCGAGAGGGGGAAGGTGTCGCTGCACGGGTGTTGCAGAGCATGGGTGTGCAGCTTCCTAAGGTGCGGAGTGCCGTCGAGTTCATCATCGGGCGAGGGGAAAGCACGGTCGTCGGTGAGATCGGGCTGACTCCGCGCGCTCGCAAGGTGATCGAGTATGCCGTTGATGAAGCGCGCCGGCTCGGGCACCACTACATCGGAACGGAGCATCTGCTGCTCGGGCTCGTTCGCGAGGGTGAGGGTATCGCTGCGGGCGTGCTGGAGAGCCTCGGTGTGAACCTGGAAAAGGTGCGCCAGCAGGTTCTACAGGTGCTGGCACAAGGGACGGCCTACCAGCAGCGTGCGCAGCAGACCAAGACGCCTTATCTCGATGCGCTGGGATTCGATCTCACCGAGGCAGCGCGGCTCGGGAAGCTCGATCCAGTCATCGGTCGGCACAACGAAATCGAGCGCGTCATGCAGATCCTCTCGCGCCGGACCAAGAACAACCCGGCCTTGATCGGAGAGCCGGGCGTCGGCAAGACCGCGATCGTAGAGGGGCTGGCCCAGCGGATCGTTGCCGGTGACGTGCCGGAGCCCCTGCAGGGCAAGCGCCTGGTCGCCTTGGATATCGGTGCGTTGGTCGCTGGAACCAAGTATCGCGGCGAGTTCGAAGAACGGCTCAAGAAGATCGTCGCGGAGGTCAAGGAGTCGGGGACGATCCTGTTCATCGATGAACTCCACACGTTGGTCGGCGCTGGCGCGGCTGAGGGAGCTGTCGATGCCGCGAACATCTTGAAGCCCGCGTTGTCGCGTGGTGAGGTGCAAACGATCGGTGCGACGACGCTCGACGAGTATCGGAAGTACATCGAGCGAGACGCAGCACTGGAGCGGCGATTCCAGCCCGTCATCGTGAACGAGCCGACTGTCGAGGAAACGATCGAGATCCTCAAGGGGATCCGTGAGCGGTACGAGGAGCATCACAAGCTCAAGATTTCGGATGAGGCGCTTCATGCGGCTGCTGTGTTGGCAGCACGGTACGTGACCGATCGGTTCTTGCCCGACAAGGCGATCGACTTGGTGGACGAGGCTGCATCGCGTGTCCGGATGTATCGCTCTGCCTCACCACCGTCGCTCAAGGAGGCTCGTCGCGGGCTGGAGTCGCTGCGACGCGAGCTGGATGCCGCAGTGGCGAGCCAGGAGTTCGAGTTGGCTGCCGAGTTGCGTGAGCGCGAGCGGCAGTTGGTGCAGCGTATCCACGAACTGGAGCAGCACTGGCGCGAAGAACAGGGCCAGGAAGAACCGGTCGTCACGGAAGAGGATATTGCGCAGGTCGTCTCGATGTGGACGGGTATTCCGCTCACCCGTTTGCACACCGAGGAGAGCGAGCGCCTGCTCCATATGGAGGAAGCGCTGCATGAGCGCGTGATCGGGCAGGACGAAGCGATTTCGACGCTCGCTCGAGCTGTGCGCCGTGCTCGTGCGGGACTCAAGGATCCGCGGCGACCGATCGGGACCTTCATCTTCCTCGGACCGACGGGAGTCGGGAAGACACTCTTGGCGCGTGCGCTCGCTGAGTTCATGTTCGGTAGCGAGGATGCGCTGATCAAGATCGATATGAGCGAGTTCATGGAGCGGCACACGGTGTCGCGTCTCGTGGGGGCGCCGCCCGGCTACATCGGGTACGAGGAAGGTGGACAGCTGACGGAAGCGGTGCGCCGCAAGCCGTATTCGGTGATCCTGCTCGACGAGATCGAGAAAGCGCATCCGGAAGCGTTCAACATCCTCCTCCAGATCATGGAGGACGGGAACCTGACGGATGCCAAAGGCCGGCGCGTCGACTTCCGGAACACCATCCTGATCATGACGTCGAACATCGGGGCGGAACTGATCCAGCGCGAAGGTAGCCTCGGCTTTGCGGTGGCTGACGATCCAACCAAGAAGATGCAAGCTGATTACACTGCGATGAAGGACAAAGTCCTCTCGCAGCTCAAGCAGACCTTCCGGCCGGAGTTCCTGAACCGGATCGATGCGGTCATCGTCTTCCATCCGCTGACGCCAGAACATGTTCGACAGATCGTCGATCTGGAACTCAAGCGGATCCGCAAGCAGCTGGCGGAGCAACAGATCGGCCTCGAAGTCACCGATGCAGCAAAGGATCTTTTGGCGAAGCGCGGCTACGACCGACAGTTCGGAGCCCGTCCATTGCGGCGGATCATCCAGAACTTGATCGAGGATCCGTTGGCGGAAGCGATCCTCGCTGGGCGGTTCAAGCCGGGAAGCACCGTCGTCATCGATGTCCGCGACGACTTGCTCACTATCGAGCCGGCAGAAGCGCTGAGTACGGTCTCATAACTGAGTAGGTTTTCGTACCGAGGCACGGCACTGGTTTCGGCCAGTGCCGTGTTCGTTTATACTTGTCACTCGAACGGGTGTTCTCACTGGGAGAGGAGGATTCGTGCCACGGAGTCGAACACGCCGTCGCACGGTTTGGGTTTGCCAGTCGTGTGGGCTGGAAAGTTCGGGCTACTACGGGCGCTGTCCTTCGTGCGGTGCATGGGGCACGATGGTCGAGCAAGCGGTAGAAACTGCCCCGGCAACAGGAGACGCGAAAGGAACTGGCGTCCCAGTGCAGGAACTCTCACGTGTAACCAGCGCCGAACGAACGCGCCTATCGCTCCGATCACCAGAGTTCGATCGTGTCCTCGGCGGTGGCTTGGTTCCTGGAGCACTGGTGTTGCTCGGTGGCGACCCGGGAATCGGCAAATCGACTCTGCTCCTGCAGACGGCGCTGCGATTGGCGAGCGAGGGACTGCGGGTACTGTATGTTGCTGCGGAAGAGTCACCGGAGCAAATCAGATTGCGCGCAGACCGACTGGGTGCGACCAGCGACGGGGTGCTGATTCTGGCGGAGACCGCGCTCGATCGCGCGATCGAAGTCGCGCAAGAGCTCGATCCAGCCATGCTCATCGTCGATTCGATTCAGACAGTCTTCCTGAGCAGCAGCGAGTCTTCGCCTGGGAGCGTCTCGCAAGTTCGCGACTGCACGGCGCAACTCTTGCAGTTCGCGAAGCGCGCGCGGACACCCGTCTTCCTCGTCGGGCATGTGACGAAGGAAGGTCTGATCGCGGGTCCTCGCGTCGTCGAGCACATGGTGGACGTCGTTCTCTACCTCGAGGGAGAGCGTTTCCATCAACACCGGCTGCTGCGAGCAGCCAAGAATCGGTTCGGATCGACCAACGAAATCGGTGTTTTCGAGATGACGGACAGCGGACTCCTCGATGTGAGCAATCCCTCAGCACTCTTCCTTGCTGAGCGGGCGTCGCATGCCACCGGGAGTGCCGTCGTGGTCACGTTGGAGGGGACGCGACCCTTTCTCATCGAGGTGCAGGCGTTGACGAGTTTCGCGGGATACGGGACACCGCGGCGGATCGCTACTGGCTTCGATGCGACACGCTTACAAGTCCTCGTAGCCGTGCTGGCGAAGCATGCCGGACTCAAGCTCGGTGAGCAGGACGTCTTCGTCAATGTGACTGGAGGCTATCGACTCGTCGAGCCGGCGGCCGATCTCGGTGTCGCCCTTGCGATCGCTTCCTCGGCGAGCGGTTTACCGCTCGATGACGATGCCGTCTTCATCGGTGAGCTGGGGCTGGCGGGGGAAGTACGCAGCGTGCATGGGCTCGAGCGGCGCCTCCAAGAGGCAGCCCGCCTGGGCTTCCGTTCCGCGTACGTTCCGGCAGCGGCGCGGATTTCGTCACCCATCAGCGAGCTCCGCATCGTTCCTGTTAGTTCGATCGCGCAGGCGGTCAGTTCTTTAGCGGTACGCGCGGTACAGGATCGACTCTCTCGCGGTGGGCAACTCGAAGAATGAGCATCGCCAGTCGCTCCGCTGCATCGGGTATGACCAGAGTGCGAGCCAACTCGCCCATCGACCGGAGCTGCGCGGGGTCGTCCAGAAGATGTCGGATCAGCTCGACGAGACGCGATCGGGTGAGCTGTTCTTGCGGGAGGATGATCGCTGCTCCGCGATCCGCCAGCAAACGTGCGTTAGCCGTTTGCTCGTCTCCGCGGGCACCAGGAAGCGGGATGAAAAGAGCCGGTTTGCCGAGCACTGCGATTTCGGCGACCGTACTCGCGCCTGCTCGTCCGATCACCAAGTCTGCTGCCGCGTAAATGTCAGCGAGTTCCTCAGTGAAGCGCTCTCGAACGACATATCGCTGCTGGAGACACTCCGGAAGTTGAGCGCGGGCCTGCTGCAAGCGTGGCAGATCACCATTGACACTCGTTGGCCCACACTGATGGACGATCTGTGTTATCGCCAGCAGGTGGGGAAGAGACTGGCGAACCGTTTCGTTGATCGCGTGAGCGCCGAGTGCTCCGCCGGTGATGTAGACGATCGGAAGCTCGTCGGTAAGTCCCAGGCTCCGGCGTGCGCGGTCTGCATCCCCGCCGAGAAGGTCACGGCGGACCGGTAATCCCGTGTGCACGATGGATCGTGCTCGCAGGTGAGCACGGGTGCTTTCCCACGAGATCGCCACGACGTCAGCGAAGGCCGCGGCGATTCGTGTCGCCAGTCCGGCCACCGCGGTTTGTTCATGGATGACGATCGGGAGACGGGCGAGCCAGGCTCCGATCACGACGGGGACGCTGACGTATCCACCGGTGGCGAAGACGATGGCGGGCCGAAAGGTACGCATCGCATAGTAGGCTCCCGTGATCCCGAGTGGAATCAGCGCGAGATCCACGAGTGTTCGGGGTGTCAACTCGCGGCGTAGTTTGCCCGTAGGGATCCACCGGTAACGGAGTCCCCGCTCGCGCGCGACCTGTCGTTCGGTTCCTCTCCGTGATCCGATCCAAAGAATGTCGAGCTCGGTGAGCTTGGCGAGCGCATCGAGGGTTGCCACGGCGGGAAACGTGTGGCCTCCAGTGCCGCCTCCGCCGATCACGATGCGCAATGGTGCGCGCACGTTCTCTCCCCTCATCCCTGTCTGCGATGGTACCGCGTGTCCTGCGTCTGTGAACAGGCGAACAGCAGGAGGGGTGAGGGTAGAATTCGAAAGACACACGAGGGCACGAGCCGGATGTGAACAGGCTCTGCCGGAAGGAGCTGTGGCGGTGCATGGATGGAGTATGGTCGCCGTTGTGGCGACGATCGTTCTGGTCGTGGATCAGCTGAGCAAGGCGCTCGTGCTCACCTTTTTGGCGCCGGGTGCAGCTCATGCGGAGGTCATGATCGTGCCCGGATTGCTAAGGTTTTATTATGTCGAAAACACGGGGGCAGCGTTCGGTCTCTTTCAGGGAAAGAACCCATTGCTTGGTTTTCTCGCCTTCAGTGTCGTTGTTGCGCTCGTCGTTTGGTTTCGGGAGCTCGTACGGTACTGGCCCGGTGCACTGGCTCTGGGGTTACAGTTAGGTGGAGCGGTCGGTAATCTGGTCGACCGGTTTCGTCACGGTTTCGTCGTCGATTTCATCGATTTCCCGTTTTGGCCGACGTTCAATGTGGCTGATAGTGCGATCACTATCGGCGTTCTCATGGTACTGTACGTGCTCCTGCGCCAAGGGCAACAGGAGTCGCCAAAAGCACCGGAAGCAGAGAGGATCGACGCGGAGCATCAGATTCGATGACGGTTCGATCACGTGAAGCGATTCGACTCGTTCTCCAAATCTCCGAGCGGGAACATGGCGAACGACTAGACAAGTTGATCGCCAGTCGGGTGACTGGTATGAGTCGTAGTTTCGTGCAACAGCTGATGAAGCGCGGCGCGATCCTCGTCAATGGTGAGCCGTGCAAGCCAGCGCAGCGTGTCCGCTATGGCGATCGCCTGGAGGTCTATCTCCCGCCAGTGGAGCCACCGACTGATTTGGAACCGGAGTTCTTGCCTATTCCGGTCATTTATGAAGACGAGGATATCATCGTCTTCGACAAGCCGCCGGGGATCGTGACTCATCCGGCTCCTGGTCACGAGCATGGGACGCTAGTGAATGCCTTGAAGGCGATCAGGCCGAATCTTCAGGTGCAGCCGAGTCATCGTCCTGGCATCGTCCATCGATTGGACAAGGACACCTCGGGGCTACTCGTCGTGGCGAAGACGGAAGCGGCTCGCTTGTCGCTCCTCGAGCAGTGGCAGAGTCGAAGCGTGGTCAAGAAATACACGGCTTTGGTCCATGGTGTGGTCGAGCCGGATTCTGGTACGATCGATGCCCCGATCAGTCGCGATCCGGTCGAGCGGACCAAAATGGCAGTGGTATCCTGGGGACGGCCAGCGATCACCCATTTTCGCGTGATGGAACGGTTCTGCTGCGCAACGCTCCTGGACGTGACGATCGAGACAGGTCGGACGCATCAAATCCGCGTGCATTGCGCATTCATCGGGCATCCAGTCGTTGGGGACACGCAGTACGGTGGCGAACGGCCTTTCTGTGTTCCGGTGCCGCGCCAGTTTTTGCATGCCCGATACTTGCGTTTCGTGCATCCCGCGACCGGTCAAGCGATCGAGCTCGAGACACCGCTTCCCTACGATCTGCGGACTGTTCTCGAGGCACTGCGTCACTGCGAGCAGGAACAGGCGCGATGCCCGGTCCGAGACTGAAGGCGTTTGCCGAGAAGGTGTTCCACCAGGCGCTGAGCGCGGTCGATCCCGAACGCGCGGTTCGCGAGGCGCTGCACTTGACTGAACGATTCCTCGTCGTACGGGGCGTTCCGCATCGGTTGGAGCCGACGGACGAGCTCGTCGTCATCGCGCTCGGCAAGGCGGCTGCCCCCATGGCGCGTGGAGCGCTTGCGGTGCTGGGGAGCCGAGTCACGCGTTGTGTCGTCGTCCCCAAAGCCGATAGCTGGAACGAACGTGATTTCGCCGGGTGTCGAGTGATACCGGGCGCGCACCCGGTGCCCGATGCACGCAGTCTGGAAGCTGGACAGGCCTTGCTCGAAGCCGTCCGAGGATTGGATTCCACTGATCTCGTCCTCGTGCTCCTTTCTGGTGGTGGTTCTGCCTTGGCCGAAGTGCCACGCGATCCTTTGACCCTCGATGACCTCGTGCTGACCACAGACGAGCTGCTGCGGGCAGGAGCCGATATCTGGTTGTTGAATGCGGTTCGGCGACGTCTCAGCAGGATCAAGGGGGGAGGTCTGGCGCGGGCTGCTGCACCAGCCCGAGTCGTCAATGTGATCGTTTCGGATGTGTTGGGGAATCCGCTCCCGGTCATCGCCAGCGGACCGACCGTGGAACCAGCGACGATTCTCGAGGATGTCGTGGCCGCTGTCAAACGGCTCGGTGTCTGGGAGCGACTACCGGAGCGGGTGCGAGCGATTTTGAGCGAACCCGAGTCAGAACGGATTGTGCTCGCTCACGTCTTGCAGACCGTCATACTGGCAGATGTCACGGTTCTCGTCCGAGCTGCTGCCGAAGCGTGTCAAGCCTGGGGATTGCCCCCCGTCATCTGCGGCACGCGCTATACAGGTGAGGCTCGGGAGTTCGGTCGTTTTTGGGCGACACTTGCCCGTTCGGTGCGCAGCGATCGACAACCGTGGGCACCTCCCGTCGCACTGATCGCCGGGGGTGAGCTCACGGTGACGGTTCGTGGAGGCGGGCGAGGGGGGCGGAATACCGAGATGGCGCTGGCTGCAGCGCTGTCGCTCGAGGATGCCCCTGGAATTACGATCGCGAGCTTCGCCTCCGACGGGGATGACGGCACGAGTGGGGCGGCGGGAGCGGTGGTCGACTCGACGACGGTCGCAGCGTTGCGAGTGCAGGGTATCGACGCGGGACGCGCGCTGAGCGAAAACGATTCGGCCACGGTGCTCGAGCGGGTCGATGCCCTGGTACGGACCGGATTGACTGGCACGAACGTGAACGATCTCTACCTCGCGATTATCGAGTGAGCCGTTTGGTCACCGTGTGAGCATAGTGGTATCGATCGGTGGACGCGGCAACCAGCCCATCCGTTGGAGGGCTTCGCGCCCGAGAAGACCGAGCGTAATGCGTGATTCTTCGTCCGTGGCGTTGGGATTGTACTCGAAACGAGCTCGCTCGAAATATTGGACAGTGCGACCGTTTTCGGTGAACTCTTCACTGATCGGGTAGCCGAAGATGGCGAGTCCACCGTTTTTCTCCCAGAACTCTTTGAAGCCATACGCGATCGAGTGGCCGGTTTCCGGAAAGTAGCGTCGGTCGGTGCTGTCTGGGAAGGGGGCAACTGGCGCGAATGCTCGGTCGGCGGTGAGTTCGGCGCCCAAGCGGCCGATCGCGATGCGCTGGTCCTCTGGTGCGTTCGGACGATACTCCAGGCGAACGCGCTCGAAGTACTGCACGACGATCTGTTCCCCGGTGGATGGATCGGTCACGGAAAACTCCTCAGTCAGTGGATAGCCGAAAAGCCGTTCACCGCCGTGCGTCTGCCAAAACCATTTGAAGCCACCACTGAGGTAATGCTTTGTTTGGGGAAAGTACAGTCGATCGGCTGAACGCACCGCTGGCGGGTCTTGCGGATCGGAGGGGAGGCGCGGCCGAATCGCGAGTGCTTGGACACGGCCACGTCCGCCCGGTAGTTCGGCGATCCAGGCGAGAGCGCGCGACGAGACTGCAGGCCAAACCGTTCGCTGCGAGCGCGCGACTGCGAACTCGGTCTGCTGCTCGAGATCGAAGCCGTAGATTTCCGGCAAACCGGAGCGCCAATCTTCCCAGACTAACAAGCGGTCGCTCAAGGCGAGGCGACCGATGTGATGACCTTCGCTGACCACTGTTTCGGTGCCTGTCCGCCGATCGAGAAGGACCAGTTCCGGTGGCCCACCGCTCCGCCGGAGGCGTCGGAAGGCAATGAATTGCTGGTTCAAGACTGGATCGACTTCGTCGTCGGGAGTCGCGACGAGTGGCGTGACGGCCCTGGTCGTGCGATTCCACTGGTAGAGGTCCCAGTTCCCGTTGCGAAAGTCTTGCCAGACGATCGTATCTCCCAGCACGCGCGGCGCGCTCTGATTGGCTTTGTCGGAAGTGATAGTGAACGTTTCGCCGGTCGCCAAATCTTTGGCGCGGATATCACCGTGCGCTCCCCGGAGCTCTCGCCAGGCGACGAGCGTTCCGTCGATCGCTGGCTGCTCCACAGGACCTGGGTCGTCGGTAACCGTGAAGGTTATCCCAGTCGCGATGTCCGTTCCGGCGATTTGCGCCTTGGCAGGATCCGCACCGCTCACCCAGACGATGCGCGTGCCGCTGATCGCAGGCTGAGAGCGAACGCCGGGAGTACGGTCGGGTCGGAACTCCCGGTTATCCTCGAGATCCAACGCGTACACGTCGGCGTTTCCGGCACGGTGATCTTCCCAGACCAGCACTGTGGCGGAGGCATCGAGGTGGCTGAGCCCGATGCCGAGCGAGGACGTCGTTGCAAGTTCCAAGCGATAGTCGGTCATCTGTGCGTGCAGCGAGGGAACCGAGACAGCCGTCGACCCCACGAAGAGTGCGCAAGCAAGCAGGAAGGCATTGAAGCGCCGCGTCGATCGGGTACCTCGGATGACCTGCACGCAAGGCTCCTCCATCGTTCGACCGCGGCGAGTATACCTAGCGCGGAGCGTTCGATCGCGGTCGAGTCGAGAGGTGCATGCGATGCAGCCCGTCATCCTGGATGTCGATACCGGAGTCGATGATGCGCTGGCACTCGCGCTGGCGCTGGCGCAGCCGGACTTGCGTTTGATCGCGGTCACCACGGTGGCGGGAAACGTCGATGTGGGCCAGGCGACGAGAAACACCCGCCTCGTCCTCGATTGGCTGGGGGCGCGCTCGATTCCGGTTGCGAAAGGTGCGGCCGGTCCGCTCCTCCGCGAACATCGAGATGCCCGCGCCTATCATGGACCGGACGGTTTAGGTGGAGCGGTGCTGCCGGTGGAGCGGAGTGGACCGATACTCGACACGAGTGCGCCGGAAGTCATCGTTCGAGCGGCACGTCGCTATGCTGGAAAACTTTGCCTCATCTGCCTCGCCCCGTTGACGAACCTGGCCATCGCACTGCGACTCGAGCCGGACCTTCCCTTTTTGATCGATCGAGTGGTCGTGATGGGTGGCGCCTTCGCTGTGGCAGGAAACGTAACGCCGGCTGCTGAGTTCAATATCTGGAGCGATCCGGAAGCGGCTTCGCTCGTGGCCCGGGCGGGTTTCCGGACGCGATGGGTGGGCCTAGATGTCACCGAGTTGGTGCGGTTCGACCGGTCTCGATGGGAACGATTGGGAAACGCGAGCGATCCGCGACCGATACTCGCTCGCGAAGTCGGCCGGTGGGCATTCGAGCAACGTGGGCTGACGTCGTTTGCACTGCATGATCCTCTGGCGGTCATGGCTGCGGTGCGGGACGAGTTGATCGACTGGGTTGGTGGGCAGGTGATCGTGCGAACGGAGACGGAGGAGGTGGCGGGGAAAACGGTCTACCTTAGCGATCCCGATGGACGAGCGCGAGTTGCGCACCGAGTGCACAGGGACGGTGCGCGAGCCTTCTTGGAGCGGGCGCTCGGCCTCGATGGGAAGGGGTGACGTGGCCACCATCTGATGCGCCATAATAGGCGTATCAGGAAGCGAACCGGGTGAGAGCCCGGCGACTGGAGGCGAGAGTCGTGAGCGGTGAGACGCTACCGCGGGAGCAGCCGTCACTCCAAGACATGGATCTTCTCAGCCGGCTGACGCAATTTTTCGAAGCGCTCGATCAGCATCTTCGAGCAGGGCATGGCTGGTTCATCTTCAATGCTCGTGGACAGCGCGGTACGCGCATAACGGCCTTCATTTTGGGACGGCTCGCCGATTACCAGCTTTTGTACACGTATTACTTTGTCCCCTGGCGGGACTTCGCGCTCAACGCGTACATGGTCGAGGTCGAACTCCAGTCCTTGGCCGCGCAACGTCAGGCGCTGCAAGGGCGTGTTCGTCAGGAGTACGATATCGCAACACGCGTCTCGCGTGACAATCTCGCCAAAATGATGGTTTCGGATCTTTTGATCGTCGCTGGGGTGCTCCCGCAGCATCGACACGAGTTGGTCTTCTTGGATCAAGCAGTCGAGCGACGTTACCAGCATCGCCTTTCGACGATCCTGATCACGCCGGCACAGCCGCACGAACTCGCGTTCGAGATCGAGCGTGTGGCTCCTGGTGAGCGCTATTGGGAACGCCTCTTCGAACGGATGTACGAACGGAGTCTGATCGCGCTCTGAGCTAGAGCCGGCGTGTCAGCGCGTGATCGGCGACCGCAGCGAGCATGTCTCGGCCCTCGGTCGGTGGAAGACCGGCAAGGAGTGCCTTGGCGTCTTCCACGTACCGTCGGGCGTAGTCCAGTGCGTCCTCCAGCGCGCCGGACGTGCGGATCAACTGGAGCGCTCTCACCAAAGCGTCGTCATCCGGCGCCCCCTCCGCAATGACTTGTTCGACGAAGGCGCGTTCTTCTGTCGTCGCCTTCCCATTGAAGAAAAGGAGAATCGGAAGCGTGACAGTACCTTGGCGGAGATCTTGCCCAGCAGGTTTCCCAATCTCGTCTTCGGTAGCACGGAAATCGAGGACGTCGTCCACGATCTGAAATGCCATTCCCATGGCTCCACCGAAGTCTCTCAGGAGCTCGATCTGGTCGTCCGGAGCCTCTGCCAGAATGGCGCCGATCTCGGCTGAGCCGGCGAACAATGATGCGGTCTTCCCATAGATCCGATGCTGGTAGTCGTCCAGCGAGACATCGGTTCGCCGAGCGGCGAAGAGTTCGCGCAATTGTCCATCGCAAATACTGCCCAGACAGCGAGCGAAAACCGCGAGAACACGGGGATTCATCGTCGAAGCGGCGAGCATGGCTGAGCGCGCGAACATGTAATCGCCGACCATGATCACAATCGAAGGATCGAAAAGAGCGTTGAGGGTTGGCTGACCACGACGAACCGAAGCGCCATCGAGAGAATCGTCATGGATGAGCGAGGCGGTGTGGAGGAGCTCGATACCAGCCGCTGCGGGAACCAGGCGATCGAGATCGTAACGGAATGGTTTGGCAGCCAAAAGAAGGAGAAGTGGGCGCAGGCGTTTGCCGCCAGCTAAGATGAGCGTCCGGAGAATGTCGCCGACCAGCGGAAACTCGAGCGCTGTCTCTTCCAAGAGGCGGTCTTCGACGCGCTGAAGATCAGGTCGCATGCGGTGCAAGACTGTGGCGAAGTCCAAAGGGCCCCCAAATTCCTGTCTCGTACACCAGCTGCCCAAGGGCGGCAGCTACTGCTAGTATGGCTCAAAGACTCAGTGCCAGGAAAGCCGCAAAAGTCTGATACAGGTATGCCGGAGTGACCGAGCATGTGGCGGACCCATAGAGACGAGCGTTCGCACGGTCACGATCTGCTTGTGGACCTGTGGCATACTGCGCCGCAACGGAAAGCAGAGTGCGGGATGGGGCGGAGAACGGAGCCGGGAGCGTGTTTCCGAGCCGAACACGGATCGGTCCACGACGGGTCGAGCGTCGTCTGAGCTGGCCTGTGAGTGCGGCAGGGCTCCTGATCCCGCTCATTCTCTGGGTGCTCACGGCTGCCTATGTGTTGTGGTTTCGTGATGATCGGATAGAAGTGGTCGTGGTGGATCGGGCAACTGGTAATCCGATCGCAGGTGCGGTCATCGAAACCGACGGTGGTGCGTGGGAAACGGATCGTGCAGGACGCGTTCGGCTGTCGGTACGCGCTCAAGAGACGATCCGAGTCAGTGCACCGGACCACGATGCGGTTCTCCTGAAGCTGGACCGAGAGCGCGTGCGACGTGTCCGCATCGAGCTGCGGCCCAATGTCGTTACAGGATCGGTGACGCGCCGCGGCGACGGGGTACCGATCGCTGGGGCCACCATTCGAGCAGTGAAGGCCGGGACGACGATCGCCACCGCGGAAGCGGATTCTCGTGGGCAGTACCTTTTGCGCGGTGTTCCTGAGGGGGCTGAGATTCGCATCGAGCATCCGGACTATGCGCCGATGGTCGTCATGCTCGCGAACGACCAGACACGCTTGGATGCCGTCCTGCAACCTGATGTGGTGCTCGGCCTCGTGCGGGACACAGCTGGCCGACCGGTACGGGCGCTGGTCGCGGCGGCGCGGGGATGGGTCGAGACGGGTGAGGATGGATCCTTCCGATTGAAAGGGGTCTCTGTTGGCGATCAGATCTTCGTCAAGGCTCCCGGTTTTCGTGCCGCCGTCTTGACCGTACCCGAAAACTTTCGACTCGATGTTGCGCTGGAGCCGATCGTGATCCGCGCTATCTACATCAATGCGCTGGTCGCTGCCAAACCGGACTCCCTCGAGAAGCGGCTTCAGCTCGTTGACCGAACCGAATTGAACGCGGTCGTCATCGATCTGAAGGACAGCACAGGGTATGTCTATTATGACACGCGCGTCGAGTTGGCTCGCGAGGTCGGTGCGGTTCGTCCGATCCTGGACCCAGTGAAGTTGGTCAAGGACCTGAAGGCGCGCGGGATCTATACCATCGCCCGGATCGTCGTTTTCGAGGATCCGATCCTGGCTGAGGCGCGGCCGGAATGGGCAATCAAGGACCGCACGACTGGGCAGGCATGGCGGACCTGGAACGGCTTGGCATGGGTCAATGCGTATCGCCGAGAAGTGTGGAACTACAACATCGCGCTGGCGGTCGAGGCCGCGGCGATGGGATTCGACGAGATCCAGCTCGACTACATCCGCTTTCCAACGGACGGTCCCTTGCAGAAGGCCGATTACGGGGTTGCACACACTGCGGAGAACCGGACGGCAGCGATCGCTGCATTCCTGCGCAGCGCGCATGAAGCACTCTTGCCGACACCGGCGTATCTGGCCGCAGACATTTTCGGACTGACGATGTGGGAACTGGGTGACAGTGGCATCGGACAAAATTTGGAAGCGGTGGCTGGGGTGGTCGATTACGTTTGCCCGATGCTCTATCCCTCGCATTTCTGGAGCGGATCACTCGGATTCGAGATACCGAATGACCATCCGTACGAAGTGATGCGGTACAGTCTCGAGAATGGGCTCAAGCGCGTGCCCGAGGCTCGTGCCAAGGTCCGACCGTGGTTGCAAGATTTTTCTTACGGACGTGGCAAACCGTATGGACCGGATGAGGTACGCGCCCAAATTCGAGCGGTGTACGATGCTGGGCTCGACTCGTGGATGTTGTGGAACGCAGACAGTGTCTACCAAGAAGCGGCTCTCGAGGCGAATGGATGAACGACCGATGGCGTGGTCGTCGGTAGCGTCCGTTCATGGAACCCTATCCCTTCTGCGTGACCTTATGGTCACTGCACGTCCACGGCAATGGTTGAAGAATGCCGTCGTCTTGGCTCCGCTCATCTTCGGGCGTGAACTCCTGGATCCTGTGCAGATCGGCCGTGGTCTTCTCGCCGTCGTCGCGTTCAGCGCGGCGGGGAGTGCGGTCTATTTTTTCAATGATTGGCGTGATGCCGAGGCCGACCGTGGTCATCCTTTAAAGCGCTATCGCCCTGTTGCTGCGGGGCGACTCCGCAGTTGGCAGGTCTGGGGTGCGATCGTCGTTTTGCTCATCTTGGCTGTCAGCGCGGCGTTGGTCGTGGGTGGATCGGTTCTCCTGGCGGTCACTACGTACGTTCTCCTGATGGCAGCGTATAGTCTCGTGCTCAAGCATGTCGTCCTGGTCGACGTGCTGGCGATCGCGGGAGGCTTCGTCCTCCGGATCTGGGGTGGGGCAGCTGCGGTCCATGTTCCGCTTTCGCCGTGGTTATACGTGTGCACGATTCTTCTGGCGCTGTTTCTAGCCGTCGCGAAGCGACGACACGAGGTAGTTCTGCTCGAAGAAGCGGCGGGAATCCATCGGCGGACGCTGGACGATTACCCGGTACCGTTGTTGGATGCGTTTCTGCAGATCACGGCGACGTCCACCATCATGGCTTATGCGCTCTACACCTTTTCGGCGCCGAATCTTCCAGACGGGCACGTGATGATGGTGACGATCCCGTTCGTTCTCTACGGAATTTTTCGCTATCTGTATCTCGTTTACCGTCGCGATTTGGGCGGTATGCCCGAGCAGGTTCTCCTGGATGATCGCCCGCTGCTCATCGCCATCATGGGCTGGGGGTTGGCGGTGCTCGCTCTGCTCTATGGGCCGGAGCTGTTGAACCTGCTATGATGTGTAGCAACTTAATTGCGCTGATCGTTGGCAAGTAATACCGGGTGGTGGTATACTGCCAGGCGGAGTCGGCCGGATCGAGAGAGCGCCGTGATCCGGGAGCGGCGCAAGGCAATGAAGGGGGCATCGAAGCATGCTGATCGTTCGGCGTGGCACGCGACAGGAGCGTGACCGGATCCGGCAAGAGATCGTGGAAGCCTTCCAGACGTGGTACGTCGGTTTCTCGCCGCTCCTGCGGATGGCGGCGCGCCCGTGGCGTCCGCCACTCGAAGTCTATGAAGACGAACGGGGTTTGGTCGTCCGGGCGGAGCTCGCTGGCCTGCGCGAGGACGAGATCGAAGTGATCGTAAACGACTCGACGCTTCAGATCTCGGGTGTCCGTAGACCACGCGAGGAAGGCCAGCGGCGGACCTACCACGAGATGGGGATCGCGTACGGACCCTTCGAGGCTGACGTTTTGCTGCCGTTTCCTGTTGACCTCGACGCGGTGGAGGCGATCTACGAGCGTGGATTTCTGGAGGTCCGTCTGCCTCGGCTCGGTCATCTGAAGACTGTCCCGCTCCGATCCACGACTGAACCCTAAATTAGAGGAGTCGATCGATGATGGACGAACTGCGCAACCGAGAATTCGAAGCATTGCAAGAGGAAGCGATGGAGGAAGAAGAGGCGGTCGAGGTCGGGCAGGATGCACCGCGTGAGCGGAAGCTTCTGCCTGTCTTGCCGCTGCGCAACACGGTGGTCTTCCCGACGACCGTCGTTCCCCTGGCTGCCGGTCAGCCTCGGTCACTGCGCTTGATCGACGATGTCGCATCGGGTGACCGTCTGCTCGTCCTCGTCTTGCAGAAGGATCCGAAGAAGGAGGGAGCCGGTCCCGACGATGTCTATCAGGTTGGGACGATCGGCAGTATCCAGCAGATGATGCGCGTGCCTGATGGAACCGTGCGATTGGCTGTCCACGGGTTGCGACGGGTGCGCATCGTGGACTGGGTCGCCGAGGAACCCTATCTGAAGGCGGTCGTCGAGGAGATTCCTGAACTGGTCGAGGATACGATCGAAGTCAAGGCGTTGACGCGGACCGCGCTCGAGCTGTTCCAGCGACTCGTCTCGCTGGTTTCCAACTTGCCGGAAGAGCTGGTCACGGCGGCGCTGAACATCGACGATCCCTTGCATCTGGTATATCTCTTGGCGTCCAATCTCCGGATGGACCCGGAGGAGCGCCAGGCACTGCTCGAACTCGACAGTGTGCGGGACAAGCTGCTGCGTCTGAACGCCTTCATGAGTCGCGAGCTGGATCTCCTGGAATTGGGCAAGAAGATCCAGAGCGAGGTCCAGGAGGAAGTCGCTCGCTCGCAACGCGAGTTCTACCTGCGCGAGCAGCTGAAGGCGATCCAGCGCGAGCTCGGGGAGACGAGCGAACAGGAAGCAGAAATCAACGAGTTTCGGGCGAAGATCGAGCAGTCCGGGATGCCGGAAGAGGCTCGCCGCGAGGCGTTGCGCGAACTCGAGCGGATGAGCAAGCTGCCGCCGGCGTCAGCTGAATATGGTGTCATCCGGACCTATCTGGACTGGTTGGTTTCGCTACCCTGGAACCGCAGCACTGAAGGCGAGATCGATATTGCCCGGGCGCGGCAGATTCTCGATGAGGATCACTACGACCTGGAGAAAATCAAGGAGCGGATCCTGGAGTATCTGGCTGTCCGGCGCCTCCGCAAGGAGCGCGGGGAGGACAGTGAGCCTGGACGCGAGCCGATTCTCTGCTTCGTGGGACCGCCGGGTGTCGGCAAGACGAGTCTAGCCCAGTCGATCGCTCGCGCGCTCGGTCGAGCCTTTACTCGTATGTCGCTGGGTGGCGTTCGCGACGAGGCGGAGATCCGCGGGCATCGGCGTACGTACATCGGCGCGATGCCGGGTCGTATCATCCAGGCGATCCGTCGGGCGGGAACGAACGATCCGGTCTTCGTGTTGGACGAAATCGATAAGGTCGGAACGGATTGGCGTGGTGATCCGGCTTCGGCGCTGCTCGAAGTCCTCGATCCGGAGCAGAACAGTTCGTTCCGCGATCATTATCTGGACGTACCGTTCGACCTATCGAAGGTCATGTTCATCGCGACGGCGAACGTTTTGGACACGATTCCGCCGGCCTTGCGCGACCGAATGGAGATCTTGGTACTGTCCGGGTACACCGACGAGGAGAAACTGCAGATCGCACGTCGCTATCTGATTCCGAAGCAGTTCCGTCGGCACGCGTTGAATCCGGACGACTTCGTCTTCAGTGACGAGGCGGTTCTCGAAATCATCCAGCATTACACGCGCGAGGCTGGCGTGCGGAACCTGGAGCGCGAGATCGCCGCGATCGCGCGCAAATTGGCGACGCGTCTCGCCGAGGGACGAGAAATTCCGCGCGAGGTCACTGTGGACCTCGTGCACGAATTCCTCGGGAAGCGGCGATACCACTATGAGGAATTGTCGGAACGCACTGCGCAGCCGGGCGTGGCGATCGGTGTCGGGGTGACGCCAGTGGGTGGCGACATCATGTTCATCGAGGCGACCCGTATGCCTGGTCGCGGGAACCTGATCATCACTGGTCAACTCGGCGAGGTGATGCGAGAGTCGGCCCAGGCGGCTCTCAGCATCGTGCGGAGCCGAGCTGAGCAATTCGGCATCGAGCCGGACTTCATGAAGGACTCGGACATTCACATCCATGTTCCTTCGGGTGCGATTCCAAAGGATGGGCCGTCGGCAGGCGTCACGCTGGTGACGGCTCTGGTTTCCCTGCTGACCGGTATCCCGGTACGGGAAGATGTGGCGATGACCGGAGAGATCACGCTGCGTGGGCAAGTACTACCGGTGGGGGGCATCAAGGAAAAAGCGCTCGCGGCCCAACGAGCGGGAATCAAGGTGTTCATCTTGCCGAAGCGCAACGAAATGGATCTCGACGAATTGCCACCGACACTCCGCGAGAACATGCGGTTCGTGCTGGTGGAAACGATCGATGACGTTCTCAAAGCCGCCATGCCGGAAGAGTTCCAGCAGCGACTGGCTCGAGTTGGTCGTCGCGGTGAGCAGACGGAAGCGGCCGTCGAATCGATCGTCGCGCTCGGCTGAGTGGACGAGTCGATCGCAGACCTTCGGCGAAGGGGGCGGGGCGACGACACCCGCCCCCTTCGATTACGTTTCGCCCTCGATTCGGGCGAGTGCCGGCTGTCGACGAAGCCTTGTTGCTCGGGCGGCATCGATCAGGGTCGCAAACAAGGCGAAATGCGCGGGGAAACGCTCGAAAAGACGTTCCGGATGCCATTGGACAGCGAGCACGAAGCTGCGGCCCGGAAGCTCGACGGCTTCGATGACTCCGTCAGGAGCGACGGCTACAGCCCGGAGTGAGGTAGCGAGCGTTGCAACTGCCTGATGGTGATAGGAATTCACCATCAGTTCGGTCGCGCCGACGATACGGGCCAGAAGTGAATCGGGAACGATGGTGACCGAGTGGGCAACCTCCCCGGAGGGGATGCCGAGTTCGTGTTGGCGGTGGTTGAGAGCATTGGGGATATCGTCGGGCAGGTGCTGGTAGAGCGTACCACCGAGCGCCACATTGAGTACTTGGATACCGCGACAGATGGCGAGGACAGGGATGTCACGCTCGAGCGCCGCACGAATCAGAGCGATTTCGAAGTGGTCGCGCCTCTCGGATACGCCGTACGTAAGGGGATGGGTGGTTGCTGCGCCGTACTGCTGGGGATCGATGTCGCCGCCGCCGGTGAAGAGAAGGCCATCCAAGGAGCTGAGGAAGACTTCAGGCTCATCGAGCGGCGGGAGCACGATGGGTATGCCTCCAGCTCGCCAGACGGCTTGCGCATAATCGAGGTTGAGGAAAAGGCGCTCGGTTGGCCCGTGGGCGGCGTCTTGGTTTGCGAGATCGGGGGTGATCCCGATGAGTGGTCGTGGCACCAAACGCTCCCTTCCCAGCGAACGAGTGGCGGATTCCAGTGGTATCGAGTCACGAGCGGTTCACGCTCGCCTTGCATGATACCGCGCCGGGAATATGGACGGGAGAGGTTTCAGGAGTGGACGAAGAGGAACAAGCACGGTACCGATGAGCGTGGGGCAGAGTGGTCTGGTTGTTGTCGTGTGATGGGGAACTGGCGGAGACGACCGGGAGGCTGGAAGAGGGTGGTGCGCGGGCGAGGGGGACAGCGTGGGATCGGTGGATCTCGAGTGATCCCCTTGACAGCGGTCAGTTGGTTCGCTATAGTATCTGATGCGTCTGGCGGAGCGGAGTGCTCCGCGAGCACCTTGACAACTGGGGTGTGGTCGAGTGCACCGAGCCCTCGTGGCCGGAAGCGGCCGACATCTCGGATCGACTGAGAACCTCGCTCGTCCTCACAGGAGGACGGGCGAGGTCTGGTGGAGTGATCTTGGGATGGAGAGTTTGATCCTGGCTCAGGGGGAACGCTGGCGGCGTGCCTAATGCATGCAAGTCGGACGGGAGCACGCGCGAGCGTGCCGACCGTGGCGGACGGGTGCGTAACACGTGGGGAACCTGCCC
>NZ_JBRBZA010000070.1:0-12042 GCF_053493975.1 Thermomicrobium sp. | reverse complement strand
CTCGCGCTCCCAATAGTCCAGCCAGCGCACCCGTCCCAACACCAGCGTATGGTCCCCTGCGGGCACCCGCTCCCAGACGTCGCACACCACCTGCGCGACTGCCCCCTCCAAGAGCGGCACCCCCTCCCGCCAGGCAAAGACCGGTTCGTACCCCGCTTGCGGCTTCCCGGCAAAATGCCGCGCCGCCCGCTCCTGGTCACGGGCCAGCACGCTCACCCCATAGCGGGTGGCTTCGGCCAAATAGGCGTGCATCCGTGCCCGCCGATCGACCGACACGAGGACGAGCGGCGGCTCGAGCGAGACGGAGAGAAACGCATTGGCGGTCATCCCGTGGACCCCTTCCGGACGCGCCACGGTGATGACCGTCACCCCCGTCGCGAACCGCCCCATCGTCCGCCGGAAGTGCCGGGGATCGATCGTCGGGGCTGGTTCGTCAATCAGCTGATCGCTCGGCTGCGGCTGGTTCGCGTGCATCGCCCGCTCCTTCAGCTGCGCGCTTGCTGCGCAGGATATCGAGCGCCACATCCAGGATCCAGTCCTCCTGCCCAGCGACCGCCTGGCGTCGACCGAGTTCGACCAGGATCTCACGCGGATCGAGCCCGAACTCAGCTGCGATATGGCGAGCATGGAGGAGGAACGTCGAATAGACCCCCGCATAGCCGATCGTGATCGCGTCCCGATCCGGAATCGGCTGGTACGGCATGATCGGGGCCACGATGTACTCGGCAGCATCCATCAACTTGAACACATCGAGCCCCGGATTGATTCCCAACTTGTCGAGGACGGCCGCGATGAGCTCGGTGGGCGCGTTGCCAGCACCCGCACCCAGCCCGCGCAAGCAGCCATCCACTTGATCGGCCCCCTCCTCGATGGCCGCCAAAGTATTCCCGATCGCCAACCCGAGGTTGTTATGAGCATGAAAGCCGACCTGAATGGAGAGCCGCTCCTTCAGCGCAGCGACCCGGCGCCGGACATCGTCCGGCAACATCGCGCCAGCCGAGTCGACGATGTAGACGCAGTCGGCACCGTACGACTCCATCAGCGCGGCCTGCTCGGCCAGGAACTCCGGTGGACGCATGTGCGCCATCATGAGGAAACCGACCGCTTCCAGGCCCATCTCTTTGGCCATCCCGAAGTGCTGCTCGGAAATATCGGCCTCGGTGCACTGCGTCGCGATGCGGACGACTTTGATGCCGCGCTCGATCGCCGCTGAGAGCTCTTTGCGCGTGCCGATTCCGGGGAGCAAGAGAGCCGCGATCTTGGCTCGCTTGGCGGTCTTCGCCGCTTCTTCGATCAGCTCGAGCTCGCTCGTCGCCGAAAAGCCATACTGGATCGAGCTGCCCGCCAGTCCGTCCCCATGGGTGACTTCGATGACCGGCACGCCAGCCTCATCGAGAGCAGCCACGATCGCCCGCACTTGTTCCCGCGTGAACTGGTGCCGCATGGCATGGGAACCGTCCCGCAGCGTCGTGTCGGTCACGCGCGGTGGCTTGAGCGTCTTGGCGTTCATGCTGCCACCTCCTCGCGGATCCCGAGCAGATGCCGGGCGAACAGCTCGCCGACCCGCCAGGCCGCTGCCGTCATGATGTCGAGGTTGCCGGAATACGGCGGCAAGAAATCACCAGCCCCCTCGACCTCGAGCAGCATGGCGATGACCGTTCGTTCGCCCCACGGCGTGCGCCGCCGGTCGAAGACGGGCGCATCCTTGAGTCGATACCCGGGGACATAGTGCTGCACTTCAGCGACCATCTGGTCGACCGACGCCACGATCGCCGCCTGGTCGAACTCCTGGGTCGCGGGGATGACGTATACGGTATTGCGCATGATGATCGGCGGTTCAGCCGGGTTGAGAATGATGATCGCCTTTCCCTGCTCAGCTCCCCCGATCGCCTCGAGCCCGTGTGCGGTCGTGAAGGTGAACTCGTCGATGTTCTGCCGCGTTCCTGGCCCGGCCGACTTGCTCGCGACGGTCGAGACGATCTCGGCGTAGCGCACCGGCACCACCCGGCCGACCGCATAGACCAGCGGGATGGTCGCCTGGCCGCCGCAGGTGATCAGGTTGACGTTGTCCTTGTCCAGATGTGCGCCGAGGTTGACCGGCGGCACGACGTAGGGCCCGCGGGCAGCTGGCGTCAGATCGATCGCGATTTTGCCAGCCTCGCGCAGCATCTTGGCGTGGCGCACGTGCGCTTTGGCGCTGGTGGCATCGAACACGATCCGGATCTCTGGATCATCCAGGATCGCCTTGATCCCCTCGTAGCTCGTCGGAATACCCAGTTTCTTGGCGCGCGCGATCCCCTCCGATTGCGGATCGATCCCGGCGAACATGGCCAGTTCCATGTGACCAGGATTCCGCAAGAGCTTGTACATCAGGTCGGTACCGATATTCCCGGTACCGAGGATCGCGACCTTGACCGCTTGCCGTTCTCCCATGCCCACTCCTCCTGATAGTACCCGAGTTCTTCCGAAACCCGTCGCGCTGCGTCGACGATCGCGGTGGTGAGCCGCTGCCGGTTCGGATAGAAGCGATAGGCCGGCACCGACAGACTCATCGCCGCGATGACGTGACCGCTCTCGTCGCGGATCGGCGCCGCTGCACAACAGAGCCCGACCATTACTTCTTCCTGGTCGTAGGCGAACCCCTGTTGGCGGACCCGCTCCAGTTCTTCGCGTAGCAACTCGACCGACGTGATCGTGTTCGGCGTGAAACTCACCAGTCCAGTTCGCTCGACGATCTCCAGCACCACCTCCCACGGTTGATGGGCGAGCAGCACCTTGCCAACGCCAGAGCAGTGCGCCGGGAGGCGCTTGCCGACCCCGGAGAGCACGATCTCGAGGGCACGATCTCCTTGGAGCTTTTCGACGTACAACACTTGTCCGTCGACCAACACGGCAAGGTGCGTCGTCTCGCCCCACCCAGCCACCAGACGCTCCATGACCGGACGGGCCGCGCGGAGGAGCGCACTCGAGTCGAGCAGCGTCTGGGAGAGCTCGAACAGTGCCCAGCCGAGACGGTAGCGGCCAGCAGCCGTTCGTTGCAAGAGGCCTTCCGCTGCTAAAGTCCGCAGAAGCGCATGAGCACCTGACTTGGGGATCTCCAGCGCAGCAGCGACCTCGGTGACCCCCCATTCCGGCTGATGCGGCGTAAAGAGGCGAAGCACTTGTGCTGCCTTTTGCACCGTCTGGAGCATCGCCCCCTCCATGTCATCACGATACTAGCACCGTGGTGAACAGGCAAGCAGCTCGTTCACAATGGCTGAACTCTCCGCTGCCCTCTCGCTCGCTCACCGCAGATCCTGACGAGAGGTTCATGATAGCCGAACGACACGATTGACGTGACCTGATGCTCGCACTATTATCACATTAGAAGTGGTGAGAAGCCGGTCTTGCAAGGGAGAACGGTCGATGACACAGGTGGTTCAGGCGTCAACCCGTCCGATGACTGGCGAGGAGTACTTGGAAAGCCTGCGGGACGGCCGCAAGTTGTTCTTCCGCGGCGAGTGGGTCGAGGACGTCACGACTCATCCGGCCTTCCGGAACGCCGCACGCTCGGTGGCCCGACTGTACGACGCGCTTCACGCGCCGGAGACGCGTGAGATCCTGACGAAGGTCGATCGCCAGGGTATTCTGACCCACAAGTTCTTCGCCCCTGCGTATTCCGCAGAGGATCTCAAGGAGGCAGCCCAAGCCATCGCGGTCTGGCAACGGATGAGCTTCGGCTGGATGGGTCGGACCCCGGAGTACAAGGCCGCTTTCATGGCCACGCTCGGCGCTGACCCGGACTATTACGCTCCGTTTGGGGAAACAGCACGGAGATGGTACCGCGAATACGCTTCCCGCGTCCTCTTCATGAATCACGTCATCGTCGACCCGCCGATCGATCGCAATCGTCCACCCAGCGAAGTCCGCGATGTGTACATCCACGTCGTCAAGGAGACAGATGGTGGCATCATCGTCAGTGGTGCCAAGCAAGTCGCGACAGCATCGGCCCTCACCCACGGCACCTTCGTCGGCGTCAACAGCGGGAGCGCGGCGCGCCTGCAAGAGG
Organism: Thermomicrobium sp.; assembly: GCF_053493975.1. Lineage (NCBI taxonomy): Bacteria > Pseudomonadati > Thermomicrobiota > Thermomicrobia > Thermomicrobiales > Thermomicrobiaceae > Thermomicrobium > Thermomicrobium sp. The sequence continues at coordinate 7,994 of NZ_JBRBZA010000070.1, read as the reverse complement.
GCCGAGACGAAGACGTCGCGCTCGTCTTCTTCGTCCGCATGGATAACCCGCGCCAGTACCTGATTTCGCGCGCGTCGTACGAACTCGATGCCGAGAGCCCCTTCGACCATCCGCTCTCCAGCCGCTTCGACGAAAACGATGCATTCTTGGTTCTGGACGAGGCGTTCATCCCCTGGGAAGACGTGCTCATCTACCGCGATGTGGCCAAGTGCAAGCGATTCTATGCCGACTCCGGCTTCTTCAATCGCTTCAACCTGCAGACGACGATCCGCTTCATGATCAAGGTCGAGTTCATGATCGGTCTCTTGCAGAAAGGCTTGGAGTGCAACGGGACAGCTGATTTCCGCGGAAACCAGGTCCTCGTCGGGGAACTCGTCGCGCTCCGGCATCTCCTTTGGGCCATCGTCACGGCGATGGTGAGCGATCCCGAGCCGAGCTTGGGTGGGTCAGTCGTGCCGCGTCTGGAATACGCGGCGGCTGCGCGGGTCTACACCAACTTCGCTTGGGATCGCATTCGCCAGATCTACGAGCGGATCCTCGGTGGCGCCCCGATCATCAATGTGTCCAGCTACCGCGATTTCCTCAACCCCGAGGTCCGGCCACTCCTCGACCGCTACCTCCGCGGGACCGGTATGACCGCCGTGGAGCGCAGCAAGCTGTACAAGCTGGTGTGGGACGCAGTGTACTCGGAGTTCGGTGGCCGGCACGGGCTCTATGAGCTGAATTATGCCGGCAATCACGAGCAGAAGTACCTCGACCCGCTCCAGTGGGCGGAGCGACGCGGCTTCATGCAGCAGTGGAAAGCGCTCGTCGACGAGTGCCTCAGTCAGTACGACCTCGACGGTTGGCGAGACGCGGCGTGGGTGTGGGAACCGAACGGTCGCGAACGGTGAGGTCGGGGGTCGAACCACTCAGGGAGGTGGGGTCATGGCGGATCTCCGTGTCCCAGTCGTCGCCCAGCTCGCCCATGTCGAGCTGTATACACCCAAGCCGGACGAGAGTCTCTGGTTCTTCACCAAACTCCTCGGGATGAGCGTCGTTCATCAGGAGGAGCAATCGGTTTACCTGCGAGCGTACGAGGACTGGTTTCTATGGACGCTCAAGCTGACAGAGGCGCCCCAAGCCGGCCTCGGGCACGCCGCTTGGCGCGTCTCGGCACCCGAGCTGCTGGAGGAAGCCGCAGTCGCTATCGAGGCCGCTGGGCTCGGACTCGGCTGGCAGGAAAGCGAATTCGGCGGTGGACGCGCCTACCGCTTCCGCATGCCAGACGGTCACCGCATGGAGTTGATCTGGGATCTCGAGTACTACCAAGCCCCCGAGGACCAGCGCAGTGCCCTCAAGAACCGGCCCCAGCGCCGACCGCTGGACGGTGTGCCCGTGCGCCGGCTCGATCACATCAACTGCTTCGTGAGCGATGTCGAGACCCACGAAGCGTTCCTCCGCAACTATCTCGGCTTCAAGCTGCGCGAGACCAAGATCGGCGGTGACGGGAAGAAAGTCGGATCGTGGCTCTCGGTGAGCCCGCTCGTCCACGAGATCGCGGTCATGCGCGACGGAACTGGCCAGGGAAATCGCTTGCACCACATCGCGTACTGGTACGGTTACCCACAACATTGCTACGACGTGGCGGACGCCTGCCGGGATTGGGGCGTCAAAATCGAGGCTGGTCCTGGGAAGCACGGCACGACCCAAGCCATGTTCCTCTACGTCTTCGAGCCAGGCGGAAACCGCGTGGAGTTGTGGGGCGATGCAGGCTACCTGATCTTTGACCCCAACTGGCAGACCGTGGTGTGGGATGTCTCCCACGAGTCCGATCTGTACTCGAGTACGGTGTGGCTCGGCGCATCGACCATGCCAGAATCGTTCTACACCTATGGGACACCAGAAAAGGTGACGGTCGGCGTCTGAGAAAGAGGGCAGCGGTGGGCCAGTGCGAGGACGACTCGACTGGCCCGCCATGACGATCCAGCGATGAGCGAGACGGGTCAGTCGCTTTGCGAGGAGGAGAGCGATGGAACAGAGCGATTTCCGCCACCTATTCCGTCGACCAGTTCGACGGCGAACGGTGATCCTCGGGATCGGGACAGCAGCACTCGGCGGTCTGCTCGCGGCCTGCGGTGGTGGCGGCGCGACGCCGACCACCGCACCAGCGACGCCGACCCCGGCAGCAGCCACACCGACTTCCCCAGCCGTCACACCGACCCCGGCCGCAGCAGCGACGCCGACCGTCGTGGTCACACCGGCTGCCGCAGCGGAGCCGATCCGCATCGGCCTCATCCACGGTTATACCGGTGTCTTCGCGGCATTGGCCGAAAACCTGACACGCGGTATCCAGCTCTACTTCGAGTCGATCGACAATACGGTCGCTGGTCGCAGGGTCACCTTCGTTCAGGAAGACGACGCCTCCAATCCGGAGCAGGGCCTGACCAAGACCAAGCAACTGGTCGAACGCGACAAAGTGCACCTCATCATCGGATACATCCACAGCGGTGTCGCACTCGCCTGCCGCGACTACATTCACCAGACTGGAGTTCCCACGATCATCGACAATGCCGGTGCCCAAGCGATCACGCGCGACCCGCAGCGACGCAGTCCCTTCATCTTCCGCGTCTCGTTCGCCAACGGCCAATACGAATGGCCGATGGGGCAGTACGCCTTCGAGCAGCTCGGCTACAAGCGACTCGCCTTCATGGCTCCCGACTATGCCGCTGGACGCGAGAAGACCGAACCAGTCAAGAAAGCATTCCAAAAGGCAGGTGGCGAGATCGCCGGTGAGGTCTTTCCACCGCTCGACACGAGCGACTTTGCACCGTTCCTCCAGCGGATCCAACAGCTCCAACCTGATGCTGTCTGGGCCTTCTTTGCCGGTGCAGACGCGGTCCGCTTTGTCACACAGTATCAGGATTTCGGGCTCAAAGATGAGATTCCTCTGATCGGTGCAGGCGACCTGGTCGATGAGGCCTATGTCGATCAGCAGGGAGAAGCCGCACTCGATATCATTACCTCGCTCCACTATTCACCGCTGATCGATACCCCGGAGAACAAGGCATTTGTCGACGCTTTCAAGCAAAAGCACGGTCGTCTTCCCAACCAATTTGCGTATCAGGGTTACCTGGCTGCCCGCGTCACTGCGAAGGCACTCGAGACGGTGCAAGGGAAGGCGGAAGACACTCAGGCTTTCCTCAAAGCACTCAAAGATGTGCAGTTCACGGGACCAGCCGGCCCGTTCCGCTTCCACCCAGAAACCCAGAATGCCGTCATCACTGTCTATTTCCGGAAGGTCCAGCGTCTGCCGGATGGCACGCTCGGTAACGTCGTGTTGGGCAAGCAGGAAAACGTGGACGATCTCTCCTTCTGATCGCTCGTGGCGGGTGACGCTCGCTGAGCGGGCGTCATCCACGCGCCCCATTTTGCACCTGAATCGTTCTGCGAGTATCGTTGTAACATCGAGCTCAGAGGCGGTACTGCGCCGATGGTTTGGAGGGACTGAGGGAGAAGGGAGATCCGGTGCCGGTCAATACTGCCAGTCTCGTCATCGGTCTATCCTATGCGAGCCTGCTCTTCCTGGTCGCGGTGGGGCTCTCGGTCGTCTTCGGTCTCATGCGCTTCATCAACCTCGCGACTGGCTCGCTCTACCTCATCGGTGGGTACATCGGGTGGTCCGTGGCGCGCTCGACCGGGAACTTCCTCCTCGCACTCCTCGCTGGCGCTCTGGCCGCCTTGGTCGTGGGCATCGCCATCGAGCGTGGTTTCTTGCAGCGTCTGCACCGCAAGGAACTTCTCCAGGTCGCTCTGACGCTCGGTGTGGCCTATGTGGTACAGGACGTCACGCGGTGGATCTGGGGCGGCGACCCGCTTCGTCTGCGACCACCAGCGATGCTGCGCGGCTCGATGGAACTCTTCGGCTCGGTCGTTCCGATCTATCGGGTCGCCTTGATCGTCGTCGGGGCCGTCCTCGCCATCCTGGTCTGGTATCTGCTCGAGCGCACCAAGTGGGGAGCCTATGTCCGGGCTGGGGTCGACGATCTCGAGATGGTACAGTGCCTCGGCATCAATGCGCGTCGAATCTTCGCCATCGTCTTCTCGCTGGGTGCCTTCCTGTCCGGTCTCGGTGGAGCTCTCGGCACGCCCGTGACCGGTGTCGCACCTGGAACGGACGTCCAACTCCTCTTGATGGCGCTCATCGTCGTCGTCCTGGGCGGGCTCGGTTCCGTCGCGGGAGCGATCGCGGCGAGCATCGTCGTGGCACTGACCGACACGATCGTGCGAACCTTCTGGCCCGAGGCGTCCTTCTTCGCGGTGTGGGCACTCGCCGCCACCGTCCTCATCGTCCGCCCGCAGGGGCTGTTCGGCCGACCCGGCTGGGCCTAGGAGGGTAACCGGATGATGGTAACCGCTCGTCTGGCACGAAACTGGCGTACGGCGCTCGGCGTTCTCCTCGCGGTGCTGCTCCTCTCGGCTCCAGCCTTCCTCCCGACCTACCCGCTGTCCGTCCTGACCGAGATCTTGATCTTCTCGCTCTTCGCGATGTCCCTCAACCTCCTACTGGGCTATGCCGGTCTGCCCTCCCTCGGCCACTCGGCCTTCTTCGGAACTGGCGGGTACGCCGTTGGATTGCTCGCCAAGTATCTCGGCGTTCCTGTCCCCCTGGCCTTGCTCATTGCGGTGATCGCTGGAGTGGCGCTCGCGCTCGTCACTGGCCCCTTCGTGCTGCGAACATACGGGGCATACTTCCTCATCCTGACTCTCTCATTGACTCAAGTCCTGTTCGGGATCGTCTGGCTCTGGCGTCACGTGACCGGCGGTGACGATGGGCTGCCGGGAATCCCCACACCGAAGCTTCCGTTCCTCGTCGGGCGTGTCTCCGACACCGCCAACTTCTACTATCTCGCCCTCTTCGTGGTCGGGATCGCGCTCCTCACCATTGCGTGGATCGTCCGTTCACCGTTCGGGCTCGCCCTCATCGGCATCCGGGAGAACGAGCGCTACCTCGCTGGTCTCGGCTATCCCACCTGGACGCTGAAGTACGCTGCGTACACCATCGCTGGCGGCTACGGTGCCCTAGCGGGCGGTCTGTTCGCCTATTTCAAAGGCTTCGTCGGCCCCGGGCAGATCAGCTGGCTCTTGGCCGGCGAGGGGATGGTGATGGTCATCCTCGGGGGAGCTGGAACGTTCTGGGGCCCGATCATCGGAACCACACTCGTCCTTCTGCTACGCTATGAGGTCAGCGCATTCACGCAGCGCTGGGTCATGATTCTCGGTATCGTCTTCATCTTGACCGTGCTGCTGCTTCCGCAGGGCATCGTTCGGTTGCCGGATCGGATCCGCCAGCTGCGGGCCCAGTTGCGGCGAGAGGCTCCGGTGGCTCGAACGCCAGCTTCAGCAGTCAGTCGTCATCGCGAGCCATCGGTCGAGCAAGTCATCGAGAGGTCATGACGATGACAGCAGTACCGGCACTGCAACTCGAGCACGTCAGCAAGATCATCGGCGGGCTGACGATCCTCGAAGACATCTCGCTCACCGTGCAGCCAGGCGAGCGACGGGCCATCATCGGTCCCAACGGTGCCGGCAAGACCACACTCCTCAACGTGATCGCCGGTTTCCTTCCGGCGACACGTGGTCGCGTGCTCGTCTTCGGGCGCGACGTCACCAGGTTACCAGCGCATCGTCGGGTCGATGTCGGGCTGCTCAAAACGAACCAGCAGCCAGCAGTCTTCCACGAGCTGACGACACGCCAGAACATCTTGATCGCGCTCCTCCGGGGACGCCACCGCCTGCTGGGCCTCACTGGGCAAGTGAACAGCGATCGTGCTGTCCAGCGCGAAGCCGAACGCGTCCTCGAGGAATGGGGCCTTTTGGACGTCAGCGATATCGAAGTGCGTCATCTCCCGCATGGCTACCAGCGACGGGTCGAGCTGGCCGCACGCTTCGCTTTGCGACCGCGCTTGCTGCTGCTCGACGAGCCAGCTGCCGGCCTGGCCGTCGACGAGATTCCCACCTTCATCGAGCGACTCAAACAGCTCCCACGCGAGATGACGGTGGTCCTCGTCGAGCACAGTATGCGCGTCGTCTTCTCCTTCGCTGACCGGATCACGGTCCTCCATCACGGGGCCGTCCTGGCTGACGGTACGCCGGACGAGATTCAGCGCAACGAAGACGTGCAGGCAGCGTATTTGGCCGGAGCGATGCGAGGGCGAAATGCTGGAACTGCGTGACGTCTACGGAGGCTATGGCGAAGGCTTCGTCTTGAACGGACTCTCGTTGACGGTCGAAGAAGGACAAGTCGTCGGTCTCTTGGGGCGAAACGGTGCCGGGAAGACGACGACCATGCGCGCGATCATGGGTTTGCTCCCTCGACTGGCCGGCGAGATCCGCCTGCGCGGCGAGTCGCTCGTCGGTCTACCGCCCCATGTCATCGCCCACAAGGGTATCGCGCTCGTGCCGCAAGGTCGGCGTATCTTCCCCTCGCTGACCGTCACGGAGAATCTCCTGCTCGGGGCACGACCACCGCGCCCCGACCAGCGGGTCCGCTGGACCGTCGAGGAAATCTATCAGCTCTTCCCGATCCTCAAGGAACGCGGCAAACTCCGGGGAACGCTCTTGAGCGGTGGCGAGCAGCAGATGCTGACCATCGCCCGTTCGCTGATGACCCAGCCGCTCGTGCTCCTCTGCGACGAGCCATCGGAAGGACTCGCGCCGGTCATGGTGCAGCGCGTCGGCGAGATCTTGCAGCGCCTCAAGCAGGCAGGCCTGTCGATCCTCCTGGCAGAACAGAACATCGATCTCGCGCTTTCCGTCATCGATGTTGCCTACATCGTCGAGGAAGGGCGCGTCATCTGGCAGGGATCAGCTGCGGAGCTCGTCGGCAACCGCGAACTTCAGGAGACCTACTTGGGAGTCCGCGTCGAAGCGTGACCGCGCGCGTTCCGGCAGCGTGTCCGCGTGGCTCGGATCGTCGCTCCGGAACCGGACCGTCTCCGATGGCGTGTCAACACCGCTGTGCAGCTCGCGCGAACCGAGCGACACGCGGCAGAGAGAATCGACGTCTGCGCACCGATAAGCACCCATGAGCGCGTTGGCCAATCGAGTGGGGGGATCGTGCAGGTCGATTGCCATATTCACGCCATCCCAGACACGATGCTCGTGTGGCTCCGCAGCAACGCAGCGCGCGCGGGGGCTCGTTTCGAGCAGCGAGAACCCGGGAAACCGCCATTCTTGATCGTCGGAGGGCGTTGGCCGTTCGAACTCAAGCCGGTCTTTCACGAGTTGGATCAGTTCCTGGCAGCACTCGATGCAGCGGGGATCGAGCGCGCACTGCTGTCGCCGGTTCCTCAACTCTTCTTCTACGAGGCAGAGCCTGCATTGGCGCGCGAAGCGGCGCGCGCGTACAACGAGGCACTCTTGGGGTGGCGAGAACGGGTGCCGACGCGACTCGACCTCCTCGCGACGGTGCCGCTCAACGATCCGCCCGCTGCAGCAGACGAACTCGCCTGGGCGATGGAGCGAGGCATGCGGGGTGCCATCGTCGGACCGGGTACCGCGGATCGGCTGCTGACTGATCCCGTCTTCGAACCCCTCTGGCGAGCCGCCGAGGAGCGCAAGGCGATCCTGTTCCTCCACCCGCTCTTGAGTCGCGATCCTCGTCTCGCGCGACCACAACTTCCCAATCTGATCGGCGTCCCGTGGGAGACGACCGTCGCCGCGGCCGATCTGATTTTCGGCGGCATCCTCGATCGCTACCCCAACGTGCGGATCCTGCTGGCGCACGGCGGTGGGTATCTGCCGTATCAACTCGGTCGTCTCGAACGAGGCTATGCCGTCTGGGAGGCCGTGCGCCGGCAACTCGCTGAACCTCCCGTGACCTATCTCCGGCGCTTCTGGTACGACACCGTTCTCTGGCGCCGCGAAACGCTGGACTATCTCTGCGCCGTCGTCGGCCCAGAACGCGTCGTTCCCGGCTCCGACTTTCCCTTCGATCTGTCCGTGTGGCCGCC